>JAXDLD010000249.1:0-5022 GCA_034666805.1 Acidobacteriota bacterium | reverse complement strand
TACGCCCACCAGGACCTCCCCTTCGAACGCCTGGTCGAGGAGCTGCGCCCGTCCCGCGACCTCTCGCACGCGCCGCTCTTCCAGGTCAGCTTCGCCCTCCAGAACGTCCCCACCGGGCAGCTCACGCTGCCGGGGCTCCACCTGGAGCCGGTCGAGCTGCCGGCGCGGACCGCGCTCGTCGACCTCACCCTGGAGGCGGCGGAGACCCCGTCGGGGCTGACCCTCGACCTCCACTACAACCGCGACCTCTTCGACGCCTCCACGGTCCGGCGCCTGGCCGGCCACTACGCGACCCTCCTCGAAGCCGTGGCGGCCGATCCCGGCCGGCCGCTCGCCGGGCTGCCGCTCCTGACCGCGGCCGAGCTCCACCAGGCCGCCCGCGAGTGGAGCGTGAGCGTCCCCGCGCCGGCCGCGAGCTGCCTCCACGCGGCTTTCCTGGCCCAGGTCCGGCGCGACCCGGCCGCCCCGGCCGTCGTGCAGCGGCTAGGAGAGGGGGAGGAGCGGCTGACCTACGGCGAGCTCGACGCCCGCGCCGGCCGGCTCGCCCGTCGCCTCGCCGAGCTGGGAGTGGGGCCGGAGGTGCGGGTGGCGATCTGCCTCCCGCGCTCGGTTCACCGCATCGTCGCCATCTTGGCCGTCCTCAAGGCGGGCGGCGCCTACGTCCCGCTCGACCCCACCTATCCGGCCGGGCGCCTGGCCTTCATGCTGGAGGACTGCGGCGCCCCGGTGCTCGTGACCGCGCCGGCCACGGCCGGCCTCCTGCCCGCCCGGCCCGGGGTGACCGTGGTCGACGGCGAGCGCGAGAGCCTGCCGGGCGTCTCACCGGGCGCCGTGCTTCTACCCGCGACCCCGGAGGTGGCGGTCGATCCCGAGAGCACGGCCTACGTCATCTACACCTCGGGTTCCACCGGCCAGCCGAAGGGGGTGGCGGTACCGCACCGCGGGCCTGCCGCCGCCGCCCTCCACGGCGTCGGCCTCCTGGGAGCCCGGCCGGGGGCGCGGTTCCTCCAGTTCTCTTCTTTCAGCTTCGACTCTTCGGTGCTGGAGATCTTCGCCGCCCTCTCGGGCGGCGCCGCGCTCCACCTCGGCCGCCGCGACAGCCTGCTCTCCGGCCCCGACCTCGCGGCCCAGCTCCGGGAGGAGCGGATCACCGGCACCGTGCTGACCCCGGCGGTCCTCCCCACCCTGCCCCTCGGCGAGGACCGCTTCCCCGACCTCGCGTTCCTGATGTCCGGCGGCGACCGCTGCCCGGTCGAGGAGATGGAGCGGTGGTCCGAAGACCGCCGGTTCCTGAACGCCTACGGGCCGACCGAGGCGAGCATCTTCGTCGCCGTCAAGGTGCTCCCGCCGCGCGCCGAGGCCGGCCTCGAACCTCCCGCCGTGTCGACCATCGGCCGCCCTCTCCCCGGGGTCCGGCTGCACGTGGTCGACCGCGAGGACCCCGGCGCTCGGCCGGTCCCCATCGGGGTGGCGGGCGAGCTCTGGATCGGCGGTCCGGGGCTCGCCCGCGGCTACCTCGGGCTGCCGGAGAAGACCGCCGCGAGCTTCGTCCCCGACCCGTTCTCGGGGCTCCCCGGCGAGCGCCTCTACCGTTCGGGGGACCTGGCGCGCTGGCTGCCCGGGGGCGAGCTGGAGATCCTCGGGCGCACCGACCAGCAGGTCAAGCTCCGCGGCTTCCGCATCGAGCCGGGGGAGATCGAGACCGCCCTCGCCGAGCACCCGGCCGTGGCGCAGGCCGCCGTCCTCCTCCGCCGGGGGCCGGCCGGCCCCCGCCTCGTCGCCTGGGTGGTGGCGCGGGAGGGCCGCGGGGGAGAGGGGCTCGCGGCGGAGCTCCGCGCCTGGCTCCGGGAGCGCCAGCCCGAGCCCATGGTCCCCGCCGCCTTCGTCCCCCTCGCCGCCCTGCCGTTCACCCCCAACGGCAAGCTCGACCGCGCCGCCCTCCCCGAGCCCGAGACGGCGAGCCCTGAGCCGCGCTTGCAACTAGAAACCGCCTGGGTCGCCCCGCGCTCCCAGCTCGAACGGGAGATCGCCGCGGTCTGGCGGGAGGTCCTGAAGGTCGAGCGGGTGGGCGCCGAGGACAACTTCTTCGACCTCGGCGGCCACTCGCTCCTCCTGGTCGACGCCCAGGCCCGGCTCACCGCCCGGCTGGGGCGGGAGGTCCCCCTGCTGGACCTCTTCCGGCACCCCAACGTGGCCGCCCTCGCCCGGCATCTCCACGGCCCGTCGGCGGGGGAGGGGGAAGAAGAGGCGCCGCTCCTGCCGTCCAGGCAGCCCGCGGGCGCCGGGGGCGTCGGAGACAGGGCGGCGCGCGAAGTGGCGATCCTCGGCATGGCCGGCCGCTTCCCGGGCGCGCCCGACCTCGACCGCTTCTGGGAGAACCTGCGCCAGGGGGTCGAGTCGATCTCCTTCTTCTCCAAAGAGGAGGTGGCCGCCGCCGGGGTCGATCCGGCGCTCCTCGAAGATCCCGCCTACGTGCGGGCCGCCGGGGTGCTCGCGGGGGCCGATCTCTTCGACGCCCCCTTCTTCGACTTCCGCCCGCGCGAGGCGCAGCTCATGGACCCCCAGCAGAGGATCTTCCTGGAGTGCGCGGCCGAGGCCCTGGACCGCGCCGGCTACGGCGCCGGGAGCCCGGCGGCCGGCGCCTGCCGGATCGGGGTCTACGCCGGGGGGGGGATGAGCGAGTACGGCATCCACAACCTGTTCGGCAACCCGCTGGCGGCCGGTGGCATGGAGGTGATGCTCGGCAACGACAAGGACTTCCTCGCCACCCGCGTCTCCTACAAGCTCGACCTCCGCGGTCCCGCCCTCGCGGTCCAGACCGCCTGCTCGACCTCCCTCGTCGCCGTCCATCTCGCCTGCCGGGCCCTCCTCGAAGGCGAGTGCGACGTCGCGCTGGCCGGCGGGGTGGGCATCGGCTCGCCCCAGAACGCCGGCTACCTCTATGAGGAGGGGGGGGTCAACTCGGCCGACGGGCACAACCGCGCCTTCGACGCCGGGGCGAGCGGGACCGTGGGGTCGAGCGGGGTGGGGATCGTCGTCTTGAAGCCTCTCGCCGCCGCCCTGGCGGAGGGCGACCCCATCCGCGCGGTGATCCGGGCGACGGCGATCAACAACGACGGCGCCGGGAAGGTCGGCTACACCGCCCCCGGCGAGACCGGCCAGGCGACCGCCATCGCCCGCGCCCAGGAGCTCGCCGGCATCCCCCCCGAGAGCGTGCAGTACGTCGAGGCCCACGGCAGCGCGACCCCGATCGGCGATCCCATCGAGGTGGCGGCGCTCACCCGCGCCTTCCGCGTCCGCATGGGGACCGAGGGGCGGGACCGGACCGGCTTCTGCGCCATCGGCAGTGTCAAGAGCAACATCGGCCACACCGGCTCGGCGGCCGGGATCGCGGGGCTGATCAAGACCGTCCTCGCCCTGGAGCACCGGGAGATCCCCCCCTCGCTCCACTTCGAGACCCCCAACCCGCGGCTGCGGCTCGCCGGGAGCCCCTTCCGGATCGCCGCGGCCCTCGAACCCTGGCCGGCGGGAGAGGGGGCGCCGCGCCGGGCGGGGGTGAGCTCCTTCGGCCTCGGCGGCACCAACGCCCACGCCGTCCTCGAAGAGGCGCCGGCCCTCGCGCCCTCCGGGCCGGCCCGCCCCTGGCACCTGCTGGCGCTCTCGGCGCGCACCGCGACCGCCCTGGAGGCGGCGACCGACCGCCTGGCCGACCACCTCGCCGCGCAACCGGAGGAAGATCTGGCAGGTATCGCCGACATCGCGTACACCCTTCACACCGGCCGGCGGGGGATGGAGCACCGCCGCATCCTCGTCTGCCGCGACCGCGAGGACGCCTTGGCGGCCCTCACGAGCCGCGATCCCCGGCGGGTTCTGGGGAGCGTCGTGGCGGAGGTGGCCGGCGCCGGCCGCCCCCTGGCCTTCGTCTTCGCCGGGCTGGGCGAGCAGTACCCCGGGATGGCGCGCGGCCTCTACCGCGACGAGCCGGGCTTCAAGGAAGCCTTCGACCGCGCCGCCGCGCAGCTCGCGCCGCACGTGGGGACCGACCTGGCGGAGCTGCTCTTCCCGGCCGGGGGGGAGGCGGAGGGAAGCGCGGGTGCCCTCAACCTGCGGCGCATGGTCGGCCGCGCTCCGGCGGCGCCCGGCGAGGCGCCGGGCCCGCTCGACCGCACGGCCCTCCTGCAGCCGGCCTTCTTCGCCCTCGACTACGCCCTGGCGAGCCTCCTCCTCGACTGGGGACTGAGGCCGCAGGCGATGATCGGCTACAGCCTGGGCGAGTACGTGGCCGCCTGCCTGGCCGGCGTTCTCTCGCTCGCCGACGCGGCCCGGCTCGTGGCCCTCCGGGCGCGGCTCGTCGACGCCTGCCCGGAGGGGGCGATGCTAGCCGTGCCGCTCTCCGAGGAGGAGTTTGCCGGTCGCCTGCCCGAGGGTTGCGCGATCGCCGCGGTCAACGGCCCCCGGGCGACGGTCGCCGCCGGGCCGCCAGCGGCCATCGCGGAGCTCGAACGCCAGCTTAACGGGACTGGGATCGCCGCCCGCCGGCTGCGGACGACGCACGCCTTCCACTCGCCGATGCTCGCCCCTGCCGCCCTACCTCTGGCGGCGGCGGCGCGGGAGATCGCGCTCCACCCGCCGCGCATCCCCTACCTCTCGAACGTCACCGGCACCTGGATCACGGCGGCCGAGGCGACCGACCCGCGGTACTGGGCGGAGCACCTGCTGCGGCCGGTGCGCTTCGCCGAGGGCATCGCCGAGCTCTGGCGCGAGCCCGGCCGGGTTCTCCTGGAAATCGGCCCCGGCCAGAGCCTCTCCGCCCTCGCCCTCCAGCTGGCGGGCGCCAATGGCGCCAATGACGCCGCGGTCAGCGACCCGGTGGCACTCCCCGTGCTCCCCGGCGCTTTCGAAAGACGGCCCGACCGGGTCGTGCTGCTGGAGAGCCTGGGCAAGCTCTGGCTCGCCGGGGTGCCGGTCGACTGGCCCCGGGTCTACTCCCGCGAGCGGCGGCGGCGCGGGAGATCGCGCTCC
>JAXDLD010000248.1:0-4758 GCA_034666805.1 Acidobacteriota bacterium | reverse complement strand
GCCATTGATAGCAAAGGTGCTATCCGCGCCGCGGTCGCCGAACAGGCGGAGCTTGGTGCCCAGCCGGACCGGACCCTGGCCCTTGGCCCTGTAGTCGATGCCGCCGGTGCGGCGGGTGTCGAAGCCGTGGTAGTCGTCATAGGGGACGGCCACGCTGGCTTCCCAACGGTCGGTGATGCCGAAGCCGACGCTGGCGTCGAAGTGATCCCAGTCGTACGCCGGCTTCTTGCTGATGCCCAGGGGCAGGAAATCGCCGCCCTTGAAGATCCGATCCCAGTTATTGTAATAAAGACCGAACGACAGGCCATGCTCCGGGATCGTATCTCCCGTCAGCAGGGTGAAATACCCCGTCTCGCCGGTCGCGGTGGGAGCATTGGCCTGCTCTCCAGCCGACGCCAGGGCGGGTACGAGGCCCAGCAGCGCCACTAACAGCACTCTTCTTCTCATTTCTCTCCTCCGGCTGTGAGCCTTGACAACAGAGGCCTCGACGGCCCCTGCAACAACTACTGGATTTAGGGACTACGACGCCCTCTGGCGTATAGATCCCGGGTCAAGCTCCGCGGTGATCGGATTTAGCGGTAAGACTTGACCGAAACACGTGCCTCCACACCACCACTCCCTTTCAAGGCTCGTGCCACCACGCCGGAGAAAAAGAAGCGGTACCGCCCGCGCAGGCCGAAGGTCGACTCGAAGCCGATCCCGACGTCGGGGACCCAGGTGCGGAAGTCGCGATAGACGCTGCGGTCGAAGCCGGCGGTGCCGTATCCCGAGTAGAGGATCCAGTACCAGGTCTGCCACTGGAGGCGGAGGACGTCGTGGTGGGCGTCCAGGAACCAGGGGAAGAAGTACTCGAAGGTCGTGTGGAACTCTTCGCTCCCCGGCCGCTTGTCCTTCAGGCCCTTCAGGTTCTCGCGCCCGTCCAGGCTGAAGAACTCGGTGCGCGGTATCGAGTAGCGGTCGACGGGGTCGACGGTGGGGGCGGTCCGCAGGGTCTGCCGGTACGGAATGGAGCCCAGGTGCGCCCGGGCGACGAGGAAGGTGTTCTCGGAGACGTCGAAGCGCTTCAGGGTCTCGGCCTCGAGCTTGACGTACTTGAAGTCGCCGTTCAGGAAGCTGAAGCCGTAGGTAAAGGCGCCGGTGAAGCCGAACCCCCCGGGGCCGATCTCCCGCGCGGCGGTGAAGAGCTGGGTCGTGCGCGCCCGGCTCTCGCCGACGATGGCGTTCGAGCGCGAGTCCTCGGGCGTGCCGACCTGGTAGCCGAGGCGGATGTAGTTGTTGGTCTTGCTGTTGTTGAACTGCTTTTCGAGCTGGTTCGAGGAGATGCGGTCGACCTCGAAGAGGGCGAAGGTGCGGTGGGTGTAGTCGTGCGGCCACTGCAGGAAGACGAGAGTCCCGCGGACGCGGTCGAAGTCGCCGTTCGAAAACTTCTGGACGTTCGAGAAGGAGATCGAGTCGAAGAAGGCGAGCTGGGTGATCCGGTAGAGCCCGTAGTAGCGGTAGCGCAGGAAGGCGGTGATGTCGCCGTTGATGAAGTTGTACTTGACCTGCCCCTCGAAGAACACCTTGTTGACCAGCCGGTTGACCCGGAGGTCGAGGTCGCCCTCGGGGAAGAAGACGTCGAGCCGGGGCAGGAAGCGGTCCCGGGGCTGGCGCGGCCCCTGGTCTTCCGGCGTAGCCTGGTCCGGAGTGCCGGGCTGCCCGGCGGTGCCGGGGGCCGGGGCGACCGGGGCCGGTGTCGGGGCCGGTGGGGGGGTCTGCGCGGGCTTCGGCGGCGCCGGTTGAGCCGGCGAACCGGGCGGTACCGGCGATCCGGGCGGCGTTTGCGGCGTTGCCGCGGGCTCCGATGGCGTCGTCGTCGGCGGTGGCGGTGGCGGCGGCGTCTGGGCGCGGCCCAGGGCCGGCGCGGCTCCCCAGGCGAGGAGCACGAGGAGGAGGTACGAGAGGGCCCGCGGCGCCGGTTTCTTCACGGTTCTCTAGCGGTCGAGGAGCTGGTTCACTCGATCGAGAAAGACCTTGGACTGGTTCGGCCCGAGGGCCGCGGAGACGACCTTCTCGTCGGCGCGGACGAGGTCGAGCACGGCTTCGGTCCCCCGGCCGCCGTCCATCTCCGCCTTGCTCATGCGGTAGGGGACCTCGAGATCGGCGAGCTTGTTGTGGCCGGAGAGGAGAGTCTTGGCCTGCTGGTGGATGCCGTCCGCCAGCCGCGCCAGCTCCTCCGGGGTCATCTTGTGCAGGCGCTCGGTGCGCAGGCGGCTGAAGTCTTCCTTCAGGGCGACCAGGCCGGAGGTGATGAGGCCGTAGAGGAGCTTGCAGGTCTCGAAGGGGCTCGAGTCGAGGCCGATGGCGATCTCCTCGATCGAGCGGCGCTCGTCGATCTTGCAGATGAGCTGCCACTCCTGGGGGGTGAGCGAGACCGAGGTGGTGGCGGACTGCTGGGTGAAGACGGGGACCAGCCGGGTCGAGGGGATGCGCTTCGACAGCACCTGCCACTCGTCGATCCGGCGCGCCGCTTCCATCAGCAGGTTGGTGTTCGACTTCTGGATGGTGGTCCGCTCGGTCTCCCGGCCGGGGGTGAAGACGAAGTCCCCCTCGGGCCAGATGGCGAGCTCGTAGACCGCCTCCTCGCCCTGGAGGTCGCCGATCTCCGCGTGCACGATGTGGCCGCCGCGGAGGAAGATCTCGCCGGCCGCGTCGCCGTCGCGCTTCAACGAAAAGACCCCGGTCTTCCCGGAGACGGAGACCAGTTGGATGATGTCGGGGAGCGGCAGCTCCTTGAGCGACCCCTGGAAAGCCATGGTCGACCTTAGGCCGTTTCGTCCTGCGGCATAGGCCCTGAATGTAGCACAGTGCCCGCCCCGCGCACCCGATCTCGACCACGGCCCTGGACGCCGGCCTAACGCCGCGCGCGCCGGCTTCCTTCGGGCTGCCGATCCGGGTAGGCTATGCGGGGTTCTCGGGAGGAGGGGACGGGGCTTCGGGCTCGGGAGTCTTTTTGCGGCGTCCGCGCAGGCGGCGGGGCTTGAGGCCGAAGTCGTGCAACTGCGGGCTCTCGAAGCCGTATTCGGCCTGGAGGGCGGCGGTCAGCCGGCCGCGGATCTTTTCGCCTTCGGCGGCGACCTGGTCGAGCCGTTCGAGGGCCTCTCCCAATCGGGCCTGGAGCGTGTTGATCTGGCGTTCGAGGTCCAGGCTCTGCCGGGTGCTGGCCACCAGGGACTCGTAGAGCCCCTTGAGGTGCGGAATCTGGTCGATGCGACCGCCCAGGTTCCCGGTGATCTCCTCCCACTGCGAACGCTTGCGATTGAGAGCGGTTCTCGGCCTGCGCATCGGTTCTCCTCGAGCGGTTCGATCGGGTGGCGGCAGAGGGTATCACCGATCCCCGCGAGGGAAAACCCAAACCCTCCCAGGGAAACCCCAATCCCTCCGAGGGCAGCCTCGATCCCCCGGAGGGTCTCTCCGGTCCCTCGGAGGGAGATCCCGATCCCCCCGAGGGATCGCCGCAACCCTCCCGGGGCATTACAAATCCCCATCGGGGAAATTCAAATCCCTCACAGGGATTCCTTAAGTACAGAGAGGGAACGGTGATTCCCTCCGAGGGCGGGAGCTTTCCCTGGGAGGGAAAGGCCTTGCTCCGCGACGGAGGGACCTTCGAGCTCGCTCCAGTCTCGATTGGAGCGCCTCCGAGGCCCGTTTTTCTCCCTCCGGGAGCTGTCAGAACGCCTCCAGGACAAGAAGGAACGTCTCCAATCCGGTTTCGGCCGCCTCCGGGTGAAGTTGCGGCAGCTCGGGGGCGACTTCCGGGGCCTCCGGGAGGGTTTCGCGGCTCTCCGGGAGCCGTTTGCTCGCCTCCGGGGGAGTTTGGAGGCTCTCCAACGGCGGCCGGAGCTGGCGGACATCGGATCCGAACCGCCCGACATTGGCCCGAACTGCCCGAAAACCCAGGGCGTTGCCCTGGGCTGAGGAATGACGGCCCTTTGGGCCTGTTTCTTGGACCGGCTTCTTGGGCGGAGGGCTTCCTCCCCCCTGGGAGGGATCCAATCCAAGGCGCTGCTTGGCAAGGTGACGCTAGAATAGGCGAGCCCGGCTCCACTCACGGTTCCGGGTCTTGGCCTTGTGCAGAGGATAACCGTGAAAAAGAAGACCCAGAAGAAGTTGACGCTTTCCCGAGAGACCCTTCACAGTCTGGCTGCCGAGCAGATCAAATTGGCGGGGGCAGGAGACAGCATCTTGATATGCCCACCGCCTCCTCCCACTTCCGACTCCGTCAGGTATTGCTGCGCTGAAATCTGAGAGGGGGAGCACTCGGCCATCGCGAAGCGGGGCGCCCCCCTCCTAGCCTCCCCCCTGACCCAACCGCCGCCCTCCCAGGGGGGAGGAACCCTTCGGCCACCGGTATTCGCCTGGTATCCGCCTCTTGACAGGCCCAAAGGGCCGTAATTCCTGAGCCCAGGGCAACGCCCTGGGTGCCTCCGAGCCCGGGGATCTACCGCCGTGCCGTCCCCTCGGCCAGCCGGTCCATCCGCAGGCGCTGGGCGCAGCAGATCGCCAGGGCCAGGGCATCGGTCGCATCGGCCGCCAGGACCCTCTCGTCGCCCAGGGACAAGAGGAGCCGCACCATCCTCGCCACCTGCTCCTTGTCGGCGCGGCCGTTGCCGGTCACCGCCGACTTCACCTCGGCCGGGCTGTACTCGCGGATCTCGACCCCGTGCCCGGCGACGGCGGCCAGGAGCGCTCCCCGCGCCTGGGCGAGGACGACCAGGG
>JAXDLD010000247.1:0-7519 GCA_034666805.1 Acidobacteriota bacterium | reverse complement strand
AATTTTGAGGAATTTTTAAGGACTTCGCTCCCTATTGGCGGTCATCCTTTATTTTCAATAGGTTAATAGGATTAGAGGAGAGGGGAGAGGAGGCGGGCGAGGCGGTCGCCGGCCCGGTGGTGGAGGGGGCGGGCCCGCCAGGGGCCCGGCTCGATCTCGATCGCGTGGTGGAGATCGCGGAGGAAGGCCTCCTCCATGACCTCGCCCGCCGCCGGGTCGAGGATCACCAGGTTGCATTCGGCGTTGAAGACGAAGGAGCGGAAGTCGAGGTTGGTCGAGCCGACCACCGAGACCAGCCCGTCGGCGACCAGGGACTTGGCGTGGAGGATGGCCGGCTGGTACTCGAAGATCCGCACCCCGCGGTCCAAGAGGTCGCCGTAGTAGCCGTGCCCGGCATGGCGGACCAGGGGAACGTCGGTCTTGCCGGGGAGGAGGACCCGCACGTCCACCCCCCGCGCTGCCGCCTCGCCGAGGATCTTGACCGCGGTGTGCCCGGGGGCGAAGTAGGCGTTGGTCAAGTAGACCGAGCGCCGCGCCGCGCCGACGATGGCGGCGAAGACCGATGCCGCCTCGCCCTGGCCGCGGCCGGGGCGGGTGTCGAGGACGAGGATGCGCGCCCCCGGGGCCTCGGCGGCGCTCGCCGGCAGGGGTTCGAGCTCGATCAAGTTGCCGCCCGCCCGCGCCCAGCCCTCGCAGAAGACGGTCGCCAGATCCCAGGCGGCGGGGCCCGCGACCCGCACGTGGGTGTCGCGCCAGGTGTCGAGCGGACGGCTGAGGATGTGATGATGGCGATGGCGATGATGATGGCGATGGCGGCGGATGAGAGAGCCGTACTCCTCGCCGATGTTCATGCCGCCGGTAAAGGCGATCTTCCTGTCGACGACGAAGATCTTCCGGTGGTCGCGGAAGAGCTGGCTCGAGAGGTCGTTCAAGAGCGGATGGAAGACCCGGACCTCGATGCCGCCGCTCTCGAGCTCGGCCCAGAACAGGCGCTTGGTGCCGAACGAGCCCACGGCGTCGGTCACTACCCGGACCTGGACGCCGCGCTTGGCGGCGGCCGCCAGGTACTCGGCGAAGAGCCGGCCGGTGCCGTCGTCGCGGAAGATGTAGGATTCGAGGAGGATCTCGCGCTCGGCCATGGCCGCCGCCTCGCGCATGGCGGCGAAGGCCTCCTCGCCCGAGGTGAAGACCTCGACCTCGTTGCCGCCGAAGATGGGGGCGCTGTCGATCCGCCGCAGGAGGACCTCGAACCGTGGGTCCGAGAGGCCGAGGAGCCCCGCCGCAATCCGCCCCACCTTCCCAACCCGCAGCTCGGGTGGCAGCCGCCGTCCCGCGAGTGGCCGCGGGATCGGGCGGAACATGCGGAAGCGCCGTCGGCGCAGGCTTCTCATGGCGGTACGGGCTGGTGGAGCGGGCGAGGAGAGTATGTCAGAGGGAGGAGCGGGCCGGGGCGGTTTTCCAGGCCGCCCCGGCGTGGGCGCTCAGCAGCAGGAGATGAACTGACCGCAGGTGCCGCCGCCGCAGTCTGCGTTCGTGTTGCAGTTCGGAACGCTCGAGCAGCCGCAAGGACAAAAGCCGTGGAACTTGTGGCTGGAAGCCGAGGAGATCCCGCCGGCCAGCCACTCGGGGAGGGCCGGGGCGGCGACGGCCGGCGTCGGCGAGGCGAAGAGGGCCGGGACGTCGAGCTTGCAGGGCGCGGCGGGCTGCGCCTGTGACACCTGACCGGCCGCGGCCGGCAGGGCGGCGAGCAGGATGCAGGCGATGCCGGCGAAGAGGATCGTTCTGGTGAAGAGCTTGGACATGTTGGGTCTCCTTCTCTTATAGAGAGGTCGCGGAGGGCGGCCTCCATCTGGTAAGTGCCTTCAGCCGGTCCCGGACGGGACCCCGGTGACTCGGCGTGCTCGCAATGGCCATAGAATGACCTCGCTGATGAGCGAACCGAGCCGGGCCCGTCACGTCGAGCCGATCTCCGTCCGTTGGGGAGACATGGACGTGATGGGGCATGTCAACAACGCCAAGTACTTCACCTACTGCGAGTCCGCCCGCATGAGCTACTTCCGCGCGGTGGGCATGGACGACCACCGGGAAGGGGGCCGCTTCGGGCCGGCGCTCGCCGCCGCCCAGCTCAATTTCCGGCGGCAGGTGCGCTACCCGGCCGAGCTCGCGGTCGCCACCCGGGTCTCCGAGATCGGCCGCAGCAGCTTCCGCATGGAGTACCAGATCGTCCCACAAGGCGGCGGCGAGCCGGTGGCCGACGGCTTCGGGGTGATCGTCTGGGTCGACTACACGAGCGGCCGATCGACACCCCTGCCGGAGGGGCTCCGGGCGGCCATCGAGCGTTTCGAAGAGATGGGGTGACGATCCGCGTCTACGCTCCCGGGGACCGGGCGGCGGTGCGCGAGCTGTGCTGCTGCGCGGCCTACGGCGAGGTCCCCCTCACGTCGTTCTACCCCGACCGCGCGCTCTTCGCCGACCTGATGACCCGCTACTACCTCGACCGGGAGCCCGGGTCCTCCTGGGTGGCGGAGGCGGAGGGCCGGGTGGTGGGCTACCTCCTTGGCTGCCGCGACACCCGGCGGCAGCGCCGGGTGCAGATCACCCGGGTCGTGCCGGCGGCGCTCGCCGGCTTCGTCCGCCGGGGCGGGCTGTGGAAGGGGGCCACCTGGCGGCTCCTCGGCGCCAACCTCCGCCATCTTCCCGTGCGTGGCGCCGGCTTCGACCACGACCTCTACCCGGCTCACCTCCACCTCGGGATCGACGCCGCCTTTCGCGGCAGGCACCTCGGCCGCCGCCTCGCCGAGGCCTTCCTCACCCAGCTCCAGGCGTCCGGCGCGCCTGGGGTACACGCCGTGGTCCTGGCGGAGAACGCGGGGGCCGGGCGCTTCTTCGAGCGCCTGGGCTTCCGTCCCCTGGCCCGCGGCCCGGCCCTCCGCCGCCCCGGTCAGGCGGGCGTACCCGAGAAAGTGGTCTATGGGCGGCGGCTGTCTGCGTGATAAGAAAGGACCTTCGAACGAACGGAGATCGCCATGTTCCTCGGACTGCGCACCGCCATCTACCCCGTACCCGACCTCGAACGCGCCAAGGCGTGGTACTCGCAGGCCCTCGGCATCGAGCCCTACTTCGCCGAGCCGTTCTACGTCGGCTTCGAGGTCGGCGGCTATGAGCTCGGGCTCGACCCCGACACCAGCCGGAACGCGCCGGGGGCCGCCGGGGTCGTCGCCTACTGGGGGGTCGCGGATGCCGATGCCGCCTACGCCCATCTCCTGGCGGCCGGCGCCACCGCGGGCTCGCCGGTGACCGAGGTCGGCGGCGGCATCCGGGTGGCGACCGTCCTCGACCCCTTCGGCAACGTCTTCGGGGTGATCGAGAACCCGCATTTCACGGGCGGCCGCTAAGCGGGAAGCTGAAAACACCGGCGCGCTTGCCTACGGGGGGCGACTCCCGTAGGATGAGCCGGATCAAAACTCCGATCCAGGAAGGTCGCTCGCATGCGCGCCCTGCGGACCGTCGTCCTCCTCGCGGCCCTTGCCCCCGGTGCCGCCGCGGCCCCGCCCTCCCCCGAGGAGTGGCACGACTACTCCGGCCAGCTCGACGGCCGGATCCCCATCCGCATGACCCTGCGGATCCAGCCGGACCGGCGCGTCAGCGGCTCCTATTTCTACGTCAAGTCGCTCCAGGACATTCCGATCACCGGCGAGGTCGAGGCCGACCAGACGGTCGTCCTCCACGAGCACGGCGAGCTGGGCCGGGTGACGGGCGTCTTCCGCGGCAAGTTCAAGGAGCGGGATGCGATCGGCCGCAAGCTCCTCTATGAGCAGATGGAGGGCTCCTGGGCGAAGCCGGACGGCTCGGGCCCGCGGCTCTTCCACCTCGCCCAGTCGAGCGAAGGGCTGCGCCGGCCGGGGGAGAACCGCTACGCCGTGGCCGGCTTCAAGGACGACATGGCGGTCGAGCGCTTCGCCCAGCAGTTCATGGCCGAGGTGCTCGCCGGGGACCGCGCCAAGGTCGCGGCGGCGGTTCACCTCCCGATCATCGTCCGGGTCGGCGGCTGGCCCATCAAGGTCCGCCACAAGGAGGTCCTCCTCGCGCGCTACGCCGCGATCTTCCACCCCGCCTTCCTCCAGACCTTCGCCCACGCGGTGCCGCACGCCATGTTCGCCCGCGACACCGGCGTCATGCTCGGCGAGCACGGCGAGGTCTGGATCGGCGAACGGGACGGCGCGCTCAAGGTGATTTCGATCAACAACTAAAACCGGGAAGGAAATCTCCCTCCCGCCGTGTTTTCCTTCCCGGAGAACGCATCATGAACCCGATCCGCCGCACGGTTGCTCTCACTCTCGCCCTCTCGACCGCCCTCCTCCCCGTCCTTCCCGCCCGTCCCGCCCTCGCCCAGCCGGCCCCTACCCGGGCGCCGCAGAACACACCGATCTTCGGCGAGGAGATCGACGTCCGGGTGGTCAACGTCGAGGTGGTGGTCACCGACAAGCAGGGCAACCGGGTGACCGGCCTCTCCCCCCAGGACTTCCGCCTCCGGGTGGACGGCAGGGAGGTTCCCATCCAGTACTTCAGCGAGGTGCATGAGGGCCAGGCCGTGGCCCCGGCGCCCTCCGAGACCGCCGCCAGCCCAGGCGTCAGCCAGCCGGCCGAGCCGCCGAGCCTGGTCGCCGGGAAGACCGTCGGCACCAGCTACCTCGTCTTCGTCGACGACTACTTCTCGATCGCCGCCCAGCGCAACGCCGTCCTCAACTCCATCCGCCAGCAGGTCGCGCGCATGGGGCCCGACGACCGGATGGCGATCGTCGCCTACGACGGCCGCAAGCTCACCATGATCTCCTCCTGGTCGAGCTCGGCCCGCGAGCTCGGACGTTCCATCGCCCAGGCCATGGACCGGCCGACCTACGGGACCCAGCGCGCGGCCGAGCTGCGCACGTTCGAGACCGGGCGCCACGACGCGCCGACCCTGGGCGCCACCAACCCGGTGCTCAATTCGGCGACCAACTCGCTCCACTTCGACGAGATCGGCTACGCCCGGCTCCTGGCGCAGCAGGTGGAACGGGCGGCGACCGCGGCGGCCTCGGCTCTGCGCGCCTTCGCCCAGCCGCCCGGCCGCAAGGTGATGCTGCTCCTCTCCGGCGGCTGGCCCTACTCGGCCCAGGACTACATGCTGAACAGCGACCGCCCCATCCTCTCCCGCGACGTGCCGGAGGGGGACAAGGTCCTGCGCCCCCTGGTCAGCACGGCGAACCTCCTGGGCTACACCCTCTATCCGGTGGACGTTCCGGGCACCTCTCCCGGCCCGGCCGACGCCCAGAGCGAGGCGCCGGCCGCCCCGAACGGCGAGCGCAAGTTCCAGCTCCAGCAGTCGCTCGAGTTCGTCGCCAAGGAGACCGGCGGCCGGGCGCTCCTCAACTCGAAGCGCACGGACGTCTTCGACACCGCCGCCGCCGACACCACCTCCTACTACTGGCTGGGCTTCACCCCGGACAGGAAGCGCGACGACAGGCGCCACGACGTCAAGGTCGAGATCCGGCGCCCCGGCTTCGCGGTCCGCGCCCGCGACAACTTCTTCGACCTCTCGCGCTCCTCGGAGGTCTCGATGCAGGTCGAGAGCGCCATCCTCTTCGGCAACCCGGCGGGCACGAGCGGCATGCCGATGCGGGTCGGCAAGCCGGTCCCGGCCGGCCGCGGCACGATGGAGGTCCCCTTGACCCTCGGCCTGCCGGTCGACCGCATCACGGTGCTCCCCGTGGGCGGCAAGTACGCCGCCCAGCTCGAGCTCCGGGCCGCCGCCCTGAACGAGACCGGCGAGCGCTCGGACGTCCCCGTCATCCCCTTGAACCTCTCCTCGGCCAAGCCCCCGGCGCCCAACGGCCACGTGCGCTATGACGTCAAGCTCAAGCTCCGCGCCGTCCCCCAGCACCTGGTGGTGGCGATCTACGACTCGCCGAGCGGCAAGGTGACCCTCGCCGAGGCGGACGTAAAGCCGTAGTATCGGTACAGATGTTGCACCAGCCCTGAAGACGGGCGAAGGAGAGGTGGATGCAGCCCATTCTCACAGAAGCTGCTGAAAGAGCGGCTGTCATTCCGCCGGCCGGGGGTTTCGTCGCCCTCTCCCGTTTCACCATCGCCAACGGTATGGAGGCCGAAGTGCAGAAGGCCTTTAGGGAGCGCCCGCACCAGGTGGACGGGGTGCCCGGCTTCGTGCGGATGGAAGTGCTCGTCCCGATCGACGCTCCGGAGGAGGTCTGGCTCTTCACCTGGTGGAGCGACGAGGCGAGCTACCGGACCTGGCATCGCGGCCACGAGTACAGAGACGCTCACCGCGGCATCCCCCGCGGCCTGAAGCTCGTCCCGGGGAGCGCGTCCGTGCGCGGCTTCGCGCAGATCAGCTCCTAGCCCATGACGACCGAGCCGACAGCAGCCCATACCGCCCTTGCCGCCCTTGCCGCGCTTGCCGCCGAAACCGGCCAGGAGATCGCCGCCCGGCGGGAGCGCCTGGCCGAAGCGGTCACCGATCGCCAGTACGAGCTCCACCCCGACCTCGCCCTGCGCTTTGGCCCCGCCGGTCGGCAGCGCTGCCGGGAGGACGCGGTCTTCCATCTCTCCTATCTCGCCGAGGCGGTGGCGGTCGATCAGCCGGCCCTTTTCGCGGATTACGTGGCCTGGGCCCAGGTGATGCTCGCGGGGCGCGGCATTCCGGCCGAGGACTTGGTCGAGAACCTCCGGGTCCTGGGCGACGTCCTCGCCCGCGAGCTGCCGGAAGAGATGGCGGCGGTCGCGGCCGGGGTGATCGCGGCCGGGCTCGCGGCGCTCCCCACCGTATCGGACGTTCCATCCGAGCCGCCCGCGCTCCTGGGGGAGGGGCCGCTCGCGGCCCTCGCCCGGAGCTACCTCGACCTCCTCCTCGCCGGCAACCGCCAGGAGGCGAGCCGGCGGATCCTCGACGCCGCCCGGTCCGGCACCGCCGTCCGCGACCTCTATCTCGAGGTCTTCCAGCCCTGCCAGCACGAGATCGGCCGGCTCTGGCAGATCAACCGCATCAGCGTCGCCCAGGAGCACCTCTGCACGGCGGCGACCCAGCTCATCATGTCGCAGCTCTACCCCTACGTCTTCGCCGAGGAGAAGACCGGCCGCACCCTGGTCGCCACCTGCGTCGAGGGCGACCTGCACGAGATCGGCATCCGGATGGTCGCCGACTTCTTCGAGATGGAGGGCTGGAACACCTTCTATCTCGGCGCCTCGACCCCCACGGCGAGCCTGGTCAAGACCCTGGTCGAGCGGCGGGCGGACGTGCTCGCGGTGTCGACCTCGCGGACCGCCCACGTCGGCGCCGTCGCCCGGCTCGTCGCCGCGGTCCGCGCCTCCGAGGTGGGGGACCGGGTGAAGATCCTCGTCGGCGGCCACCCCTTCAACATCGCCCCGGACCTCTGCCGGCGGGTGGGAGCCGACGGCTGCGCGCGGGACGCCCTGTCCGCCGTCGTCGAGGCCGGGCGCCTCCTCGCCGGGGATGGAGTCGCGG
>JAXDLD010000246.1:0-2702 GCA_034666805.1 Acidobacteriota bacterium | reverse complement strand
GTCCGCCATCGCCTGGAGCAGGAGCTCGGCGTCCGGCTGTCGCTCGCGAGCCTCCTCGAGCGGACGACCGCCGCGGCGCTCGCCCTGGCCGCCGAGGAGCTCCTCTTGGACGAGCTCGAGCGCGAGCTCGCGGCGGCACACTGAGGGATACCGGAGCACCCATCCATTTATCGCCGAGCCCCTGCCCGCTTCGCGCCGCCACCCTCCCGGTAGTGGGCCACGAGCCGCCGCAGGAGGGTGAAGAGCACGGGGAGGCGTTCGCGCGGGATGTTCAAGCTCTGGCCGAGCTTGCGGTAGGAGGGGAGGCACTCTCCGGCCGTGCCCGGGTCCGGCTCGTCGCGGCCGGTCCCCTCGTCCTCCAACTGTTGCCGCCCCAGGTAGTGCCAGAGCACCGAGAGCTGGGTCCGGGTCCGCGCGTCCGCCTCCATGTGGTCGATGGAGGCCGAAATGCAGCGGGTCAGGTCCTCGAAGCTCTGCCGGGATTCGACCGCGCTCCCGGGCAGCACCGGTGCCGGGACCTGGATGGCGCCCGGTGCGGGGGCGACGGAGACCTTCTCTTCCTCGCCGAGGAGCGCCGCCCAGCGCCGGCGCGCATCCTTCTTCAGGGGGTCGAGCAGGTCCTTGAACCGGAAGGCCTCGACGCCGCGCTGGGGCAGCTGGAGGAGATACCCCCGCAGCCGCTGGACGACGGCGGTGAGCTGCCGGCCGCGGGCCGTGACGAGAGCCGGCATCAGCTCGTCGTTCCAGCGTGTGACGATCGGCTCCAAGTCGAGCGGCGTGGGCGGTAGCTCGGCCGCCGGGGCGAAGCCGAGGAGGGTGTCGTTGCGGACCTTCTTGTCTCCGGCGAGCAGGTGGAGGGCCCCGGAGGCGATGGCATCCTCGACCGCGGCCTGCAGCAGCTCGAAGATCCGGAAGCCGAGCGGGTCGTGCTCCTTCTGGCGTTCATGCAGGAAGTGCCGCACGTTGAGGAGGATGAGCCCGTCGATGTCGGGCTTGTCCTCCAGATGCCGCTTGAGGCTCTGCAGCCGGTCGACGAAGATGAACGCGTAGCAGTCGGCCACCAGCTCTCCCAGCGCGCTCGCCTGCCTCCGGCTGGCGTCGGCGGCGGGCGACTCGGAGTCCCAGCGTTCCCAGCCGCAGACTCCCAGGTAGGAAGGGGGGCTCTGCCACAGCCCGCGCCTTTTCAGCTCGTTGGCGAGCGCGGCCCGCAGGCCGTGCCAGGCGTCATGGAAGAGGTCGGCGTCCGGGGTCGCCGCTCCCTGGAGGCAGCGGACGAACGCCGTGAAGACGGACGGCATGCTGGTGCGGCGCGGCCAGTGCTGAGCGGAGGAATGCGCGGTGACGAAACGGGTGGAAGGCCTCCTTTTGGGCATCCTGTCTCTCCTGTCGAGCCACCAAGACGTGCTCGCTCTGTACGGAGCTAACGAGCGAGATCGGGAAATTGGCGGCGTCGGGACCTGAAACAGGTGGCCAGCCGCTCAATCCGGTTCTTGGCAACACATGCGCCCGGTCTGGCAGGACCAGGGCTCGACCCCGCCCACCACCTTCCGGGCGTCGGAGCCCTTGAGATCGTGCAGCGTCTCCCGGGAGAGCTGGAGCTTCTTGACCTCTTTCTTCTTCATCTTGCCTCCTCCTCGATCTGGCATTTTGAATCAGGGCGCTTCAGTGTAGGGGGAGGGCGAGGAGAAAGGCAAGCGGAGGCGGGCTGTTCTCGGCGTGCTCGCTCTATACTAACGAGCGAGCTCGGGAACCTGGCGGCGGGCGCGATGCCTATGAGCAATGACTTTACCCGTCGAGGCCCCGAAGGCCCCGGCTCCTGGGGTTCGACGGCGGCGGCCGGCCCCACGGTACCGCGCTACCGGATCCTCGGCCTGGTCGGGATCGGCGGCATGGGCGTCGTCTACCGCGCCGAGGACACCCGCCTGGGGCGGACCGTCGCCCTCAAGTTCCTCCCTCCCATGCTGACGCCCAACCCACGGGCGAAGGCGCGCTTCCTGGACGAGGCGCGGGCGGCCTCCGCCCTCGACCATACCAACATCTGCACCATCTACGAGGTCGGGGAGACGGCCGAGGGGCAGCTCTACTTCGCCATGGCCTTCTATGAAGGCGAGACCCTGAAGCGCCGGCTCGGGCGCGGCCCCCTGCCGGTCGCCGAGGCCCTGCGCATCGCCCTTGAGGTCGCTCGCGGCCTGGCGGCGGCGCATCACCACGGCATCGTCCACCGCGACATCAAGCCCGCCAACCTGATGATCACCGAGGACGGCATCGTCAAGATCCTCGACTTCGGCATCGCCCTGCTGCCCGATCAGGCCCTGTCCGGCCCTCTCCTCGGCACCCCCGGCTATATGTCGCCCGAGCAGGAGCGGGGTGGAACGGTCGATGCGCGGAGCGACGTCTGGTCGCTGGGAGCCGTCCTGCACGAGATGTTGACCGGACGGCTGCCCGCCCGCCGCGGTCACCAGGAAGAGCCGGCGGGGGAGGCGCCGCCCGCCCCGCTCCCGTGGCGGGAACAGCTGCCCGGGATCGACGGCGTCCTCTCCCGCATGCTGGCCGAGGAGCCGGCGGGCCGCGATCCGGATGCCGGGGCGCTCTTGGCCGGCCTCGCCGCCCTGGAGCGGGCGGCGGCCGGCGGAGAAAGGGCGCGCGCCACGGGTCCTGGCCGGCGGCGGGTCCCGGCATGGGCCATCGCCCTGGTGGCGGCG
>JAXDLD010000245.1:0-6807 GCA_034666805.1 Acidobacteriota bacterium | reverse complement strand
GTGCTCTTGGACGCTCCTCTCCCGGCGGCGGGAGAGAGGGATGCGTCGTTGCCGGCCGTGCTTCGCCCGACGCCGCAGAACCTGGCCTACGTGATTTTCACCTCGGGCTCGACCGGGCGGCCGAAGGGGGTGATGGTCCGCCATCGCTCGATCGTCAACCGGGTGCTCTGGACTCTCCGTGAGTTCCCTCTCACCGCCGAGGACCGGCTGCTGCACAAAACCCCGTTCAGCTTCGACGCCTCGATCTGGGAGATCTTCGCCCCGCTGTGGAGCGGCGCCTGCCTCGTCGTGGCTCGTCCCGGGGGGCATCAGGACAGCGCCTATCTCGCCGAGACGATCGCCGCCGAAGGGATCACCGTCCTCCAACTCGTCCCCTCGCTCCTCCGGGTGCTGCTCGACGAGCCCGGCATGGCGGCCTCAGCCAGCCTGCGGCGTATCTTCTGTGGCGGCGAGGCTCTCCCCGGCGATCTCGTCGAGCGCTGTCATGAGCGGCTGCCGGCCGCGCTCACCAACCTCTACGGCCCCACCGAAGTGGCGATCGACGCCACCTTCTGGCGCTGTGAGCGCGGCGCGCCGGCGGCGGTCATCCCCATCGGGAGGCCGATCGAAAACGCCCGGGTCTACATCGTCGATGCCCGCGGGGAGCTCGCGCCGACGGGAGTCCCGGGCGAGCTCCGCGTCGGCGGCGTCGGTCTCGCCCGCGGCTACCTGGGCCGCCCCGATCTGACCGCGGAGCGCTTCGTCCCCGCTCCCGCGGCCTCGGGAGAGAGCTCCCAGCCGGGGGCGCGGCTCTACCGGACCGGCGACCTGGCCCGCCATCTGCCGGGCGGCGAGATCGAGTACCTGGGGCGGATCGACCACCAGGTCAAGGTCCGCGGCTTCCGCATCGAGCTGGGGGAGATCGAGGCGGCGCTCCTGGCCGAACCCGGGGTGCGCGAGGCTGTGGTGGTCGCTCGTGAGGTACGTCAAGACCGGCCGGGAGACCTCCGGCTGGTGGCCTACATTGTTCCACGCGGGGCGCCTCCGGAGCCCGGCGAGCTGCGTGCGGCGCTGGCGCGGCTCCTGCCTTACTACATGCTGCCGACCGCCTTCGCCGTGGTCTCCGCCATGCCCTTGACTCCCAACGGCAAGGTCGATCGCCAGGCGCTGCCAGCGCCAGGCTCCGGCGACATGGGGGACATGGGCGACGTGGGCGATGACGGCCATGCGGCGGCCTTCGCGGTGCCACTATCTCCGGTCGAGGAGCTGATGCGGATATCTGGTGCGAGCTGTTGGATGTCGAGCGGGTCTCCTCGCGGGACGATTTCTTCGCCTTGGGCGGCCATTCCCTTCTCGCCACGCGTCTGGTCTCGCGGCTGCGCGCGGCCTTCGGCGTCGAGGTGCCCCTGCGCCGGATCTTCGAGTCGCCGACGTTGGCCGGGATGGCGGCGGAGGTACTGGCGGCGCGTCAGGGTACGGAGGGGCTGCGGGTGCCCGCACTCAAGCCAATGGTGCGCGGCCTTGACCTGCCCCTCTCCTTCGCCCAGGAGCGGTTGTGGTTCATCGACCGCCTGCAGCCGGGCGCAGTGGCCTACAACCTCCCCGCCGCGGTCCGCTTGCGCGGCGCGCTCGACGCCGTCGCCTTCCACCGCGCCCTGGCCGAAGTGGTTTGCCGCCACGAATCGCTACGCACTACTTTCGGCGTCGGGGAGGCCGGTCCGGTGCAGTCGATCGCGCCGGAACTCGAACCCGAGCTGCCGCGGATCGACCTCCGCGGGTTGTCCCCCGAGCTCCGGGAAACCGAGCTCCGCCGGCTCGCCTTGGCCGAGGCGCGCCGGCCCTTCGATCTCGCCTCCGGCCCCCTGTTGCGCGCCGCGCTTCTCGCGATCTCTGAAGAGCCCGCCGAGCACGTCGTGCTCCTCGATCTCCATCACATCGTCGCCGACGGTCACTCGATCGGGATCTTGATCCGCGAGCTGGCGGCGCTCTACGTCGCGTTCTCCGAGGGGGGCCCCTCGCCCCTCCCCGCCCTGCCGCTGCAGTACCCCGACTTCGCCCTCTGGCAGCGCACCTGGCTTACCGACCCGGTGCTGGCGGCGCAGAGCGCCTTCTGGGTCGAGACGCTCTCGGGCACTCCGGTTCTCGAGCTGCCCACCGACCTCCCCCGCCCACCGGTGCGCTCCGAGCGCGGGGGGCGGGTCTCGCGGCTCCTGTCGGTGCCCGTCGCGGCCGGCCTCGGCGCCCTGGCGCGGCGCGAGCAGGCGACTCGCTTCATGGTCCTCCTCGCTGGCTGGGGCGCCCTCCTGTCGCGCACCGCCGGCCAGCTCGATCTCGCGGTCGGCGTGCCGGTCGCCAACCGCATGCGGCAAGAGATCGAGGGGCTGATCGGCTTCTTCGTCAATACCCTGGTTCTGCGCTTGGATCTCGCGGGTGTGCCTGACTTCCGGAGTCTCGTGACGCGGGTGCGGCAGGCGGCGCTGGGTGCCTACGCGCACCAGGACCTGCCTTTCGAGAAGGTGGTCGAGGCGGTCCAGCCACCGCGCGATACCAGCCGCTCGCCACTCTTCCAGGTGATGCTCGCCTTCCAGAACGCCCCCGACGAGCGGATTGCCCTCCCCGGCCTCGCCTTGGAGCGGCTCCCGGTCACCAGCGGCAGCGTCAAGTTCGATCTCACCCTGAGCGTTCAGGAGGGGCCGCAAGGGGAGATCTCCCTGGGCGCTGGCTATCGCGCCGACCTCTTCTTCGCGCCGACGGTGGCGCGCCACCTTGGCCACCTGGAAGCGCTCCTCGCGGTAGCGTTGGCGGATCCGGAGCGACCGCTCGCCGAGCTGCCGCTCCTTGCCGCCGCCGAGCGCCAGCAACTCCTCGTCGACTGGAGCGATACCGCCGGGCCGGTGACCGCCGGGCGGAATCTCTATGAGCTGTTCGCCACGGCGGCGGCGGCGCGGCCGGATGCCCCTGCGGTGGTCGGCCCCTGGGAGATCTCTTTGGCGACCGTGGTGCTGACCTACGGCGAGCTCGCCCGCCGGGTCGCGGGTCTCGCGCGCCGGCTCTCTGGGCTGGGGGTGGGACCGGAGATCCGGGTCGGGGTCCTCCTGCCGCGTTCGGCGGAAGCGGTGACGGCGATCCTCGCCGTGCTCGCCGCTGGCGGCGCCTACCTGCCGCTCGATCCTTCCCACCCCGCCGAGCGCCGCGCCTTCCAGCTCCTCGACGCCGGTGCCGCCCTTCTCCTCACCCAGCGCGATCTCCTCGCGGTTTTCCCCAATCCCGGGGTGTCGGCGCTCTGCCTCGACGCCCCGCCGACGGATCCGGAGGGCCTCCGCGGCGCGGCAGAGCCGGCGCCGGACCTCGACCAGCTCGCCTACGTGCTCTATACCTCCGGCTCGACCGGAGTGCTGAGCGGCGTGCTGATGCCACACCGTGGCGCCGTCAACCTGGTCGCCGACGCCCGTTGCCGGCTGGCAGTCGGGCCGGAGAGCCGGGTTCTCCAGGCAGCGCCCCTGGGCTTCGACGTCTCGGTCGCCGAGCTTTTCGTTCCCTTGGCGAGCGGCGCCGCCCTCTGCCTGGTGGGGGACGAGACCCGGCGCGATCCCACCCTCCTCGCCAGGGCGCTCGCCGGGATGGGCGTCGACCGTGCTTTCGTCACTCCGGCCTTCTTCTCCGCCCTGCCCCAAGAGGCTGTGCCCGATTTGTGGGCATCGGTGGGGGGCGAGGCCTTCCCGCGCGAGTTGGCGGAACGCTGGGGGCGCGGCCGGCATCTGTTCAACAACTACGGCCCGACCGAGGCGGCGGTCTATGCCACCAGCCGTCTCGTCGATCCCGACGCGGGCGGGGCACCCGGCTGGCCCTCGATCGGGGGGCCGATCGGCGACGTTCGCGCCTGCCTGCTCGACGCCCATCTCCAGCCGGTGGCGGTCGGGGTGGTGGGGGAGATCTGCCTGGGCGGCGCGGCACTCGCCCGTGGCTATGCCGGCCGGCCGGACAAGACGGCCGAGCGTTTCGTCCCCGATCCCTTCGTGGTCCGCCCCGGCGAGCGCCTCTATCGGACGGGCGACCTCGCCCGCCGCCTGCCGACCGGCGAGATCGACTTCCGGGGGCGAATCGACGATCAGGTCAAGGTGCGGGGTTTCCGGATCGAACCGGGAGAGATCGAGGCGGCGCTGCTCCGCCACCCCGCCGTGCGGCAGACGGCGGTGGTGGTGCGCGGCAGCGCGGCGGCCGAGCGTCACCTCGCCGCCTATGTCGGTCTCCGGGAGGCGCTTGACGGATCGCCCCCAGAACCCGCCGAGCTGCGGCGCTTCCTGGCCGCCGCTTTCCCCGAGCCGATGGTGCCGGCGGTGTTCGTCGTCCTCCCGGCGTTGCCGCTCACCCCCCACGGCAAGGTCGACCGGCGCGCGTTGCCCGATCCCGAAGCGGCTACCGCCTTGCCGGCGCAACACGTTTTGCCGGCGAGCCCCGTCGAGCGGTTTCTCGCGCCGATCTGGGAGGAAGTGCTGAAACGGCCCGAAATCGGAGCCGACGAGGATTTCTTCGCCCTGGGCGGCACGTCTCTCCAGGCGGCGAACCTGGTCCATCTCCTCGAGCGGCGGCTCGGCGAATACGTCTACGTGGTGGCGCTTTTCGATGCCCCGACGATCGCCGGCCTCGCCCGCTACTTAGAGCATCACTATCCGGAGGCGGTGGCGCGGGCGACGGGCGGCGGGCGGACCGCGCAGAGCGGCGAGCAGCCGGCGAGCGGCCGGGTGGACGAGGCGGAGCTGCAGCGCTTCCTCGCCCTGATCCCGCCGCTGCCGCCCCGCGCTCCTGCGCGGATCGCAGGGCGGATTCTTCCGCGCCCCCGCCGCGCCCTCTTCGTCCTCTCGCCGCCCCGTTCCGGGTCGACGCTGCTGCGCGTTCTTCTGGGTGGCCACTCTGGCCTCTTCGCGCCACCCGAGCTCGAGCTCCTGGGCTTCAACACCATGGGCGATCGCCGTACCGCCTTTTCGGGTCGCTACGCCTTCTGGGCCGAGGGATTGGTGCGCGCCCTGATGGAGCTCGACGGTGCGAGCGCCGAGGCGGCAGCGGCGACGGTCGCCGGCTACGAGGCACAGGACCTCACCGTGCGCGAGCTCTATGCCCAGCTGGAGGGCCGGCTGGACGGCCGGCTGCTGGTCGACAAGACCCCCTCCTACGCCCTCGATCCCGCCGTTCTCGCCCGCGCCGAGGACGATTTCGAGGTACCCCTCTACCTCCACCTCCTGCGCCACCCGCAAGGGATGATCCGCTCCTTCGTCCAGGCGAAGCTCGACCAGGTTTTCTTCCGGCCGCCCCATGCCTACCCGCGCCGCGAGCTGGCCGAGCTCATCTGGCTCGCCTCCCAGCGCAACATCCTGGCCCACCTGGCCACGGTGCCGGCCGAGCGCCAGCTCACCCTGCGCTTCGAGGATCTCGTCCGCCAGCCGGAGGCGGCCCTGCGCCGGGTCTCCGCTTTCCTCGGCCTCGACTTCGATCCCGCCATGCTCGACCCCTACTCCGAGGGCGGCCGGCGGATGACGGACGGCGTCCACGCGCTCTCGAAAATGCTGGGAGACGTCCGCTTTCACGAGCACCGGGCGGTCGATCCCACGGTCGCCGAACGCTGGCGCGAGAGCCCCGAGGAAGTGCCGCTGGGGGAGGCGACCGTCGCCCTCGCCGAGAGCTTCGGCTACTCGTTCGAGCCTCCCGCGGCCACCGGGGAGGCGGCGAGACTCGCCATCCCGCGCCGGCCGGCGGGGAGCGAGCCCCTGCCGCTCTCCCACTCCCAGGAGCGGCTGTGGTTCATCGACCAGCTCCAGCCGAGCTCGGCGGCCTACAACCTGCCCGCCGCCATCCGCCTGCGGGGCGCGCTCGACGTCCCCGCTTTCCATGCCGCCCTGGCCGAGGTGGTCCGCCGGCACGAGGCCCTGCGCACCACCTTCGCCTTCTCCACCGAGGAGGCCAGGCCGGTCCAGCGGATTGCGCCTTGGCAGGTCCCCGACCTGCCGCGGATCGATGTCCGCGCCCTGCCGCCCTCTCGCGGGAGGCCGAAGTCCTCCGGCTCGCCACGGCCGAGGCGCGCCGGCCGTTCGACCTCGTGATGGGCCCCCTCCTCCGCGCCGCCCTCGTCGCAGTCTCCCGGGAGCCCGCCGAGCACATGGCCCTCCTGACCCTCCATCACATCGTCGCCGACGGCCGCTCGATCGGGGTGCTGATCCGGGAGATCGCGGCGCTCTACACGGCGTTCGCCGAGGGCCGCCCGTCGCCGCTCGCCCCACCGCCCGTGCAGTACCCGGACTTCGCCCTCTGGCAGCGGGGCTGGCTCACCGGTCCCAGGATCGAGGAGCTGACCGCCTACTGGGTCGAGACCCTCCGCGGCACCCCGGTGCTCGAGCTGCCCACCGACCTGCCCAGGCCGGCGGCGCGCTCCGAGCACGGCGGGTTCGTCCGCCGCCAGCTGCCGGCGGCGATCACGGCTGGCCTGAGCGCCCTGGCACGGCGCGGCCAGGCGACCCGCTTCATGGTGCTCGTCGCCGCCTGGGGGGCCCTCCTCGCCCGTACCGTCGGCCAGCTCGACCTGGCGATCGGCGCTCCCGTCGCCGGCCGCACCCGGCCCGAGACCGAGGGGCTGATCGGCTTCTTCGTCAACACGATCGCCCTGCGCCTCGACCTCTCCGGGGCGACGGACTTCCTCTCGCTCCTCGCACGGTCGCGGCAGACGGCGCTCGGCGCCTTCGGGCACCAGGACCTCCCGTTCGACAAGGTCGTCGAGGCGATCCAGCCGGCGCGCGACCGGAGCCGCTCGCCGCTCTTCCAGGTGATGCTCGCCTTCCA
>JAXDLD010000244.1:0-8217 GCA_034666805.1 Acidobacteriota bacterium | reverse complement strand
GCGGTCGATCTTGCCGACCCCGAATTTCAGGTTCGAGTTGTAGCCGTGCGGGTAGAAGCCGACCCCGAGCTCGTAGCGCTTCTCCTCCTGGTTCGCCGCCGTCTTGACGTCGAAGGTGCGATCCGCGAGCTGCAGGTAGGGCTGGAGCTTGGCGGTGTGGCAGTAGTAGCCGAGCTCGACCAAGACGTTCTTCTGCTTGGGGAGCGTCCGCAGGAAGATGTCGCCGTCCAGTTGGTTGTAGTCGACCTGGAAGGTCACGCCGTCTCCGCCCGGTATCGGCTGGTCCCAGAAGAGGTCGACGTCGTAGGACTTGTAGTCGTTCTGCTTGTCGAAGCTGCCGCCGATCCCAAGGCTCTGGGTCTTGCCGAGCGAGGTGCCGCGGTAGAAGTAGCCGGTCTGGGTGCCGAAGACCCAGTAGGTGAGGCGGCCCATGTAGCGGAAGGAGTTGTAGACCTTCCCGCGGTTGCCCTGGAAGACCCCGGCGCGGTATTCGAGATGGTCGCCGCCGACGTAGCCACGGAGCTGGACCCCGTAGTCGCGGCCGGTCCGCGCCTGGAGGGGTGTCGATTCGAGGAAGGTGTTCGCCCCGTAGTCGATGGTCATGAGGGTCGCCGCCGACTGGGTGTGGTTGTAGCTCGCGGGCGGCAGCATCAGGCCGGCGTCGATCTGGAACTCCTTGGCCACCGTGTAAGTGGCGAAGAGGTCCTGGACGAAGATGTCGGTGGTGTTCTTGGTCGTGTCGCCGGCGCCCTTGCCGAGGTTCGGGCTGTCGGTGTCGAAGAAGACGTTGAGCTTGTCGTAGAGCTTGAGCCCGGCCAGGAGGCGGATGCGGCGGATGTAGAGGTCCTGGGCGGTGTGGGTGGCGGTGGCGTTGTCCAGGGTCTCGCCGGTAAACTGGCCGAGGAGGCCGAGCTTCCACGTCGCGTTGCCGTCGACGGAGGTGACCTGGATCTGCGCCGCGGCCGGAGGGCCGAGGAGGCAGAGCGAGGCGGAGAGGGTGATAGCGAGGAGGGTGCTGCGCTTCAGGAGGTTTTTCATCGCACCTGGCCCTTTCAAGTAGGGAAAGAACGATGCCGGCATCGACCAGCCCGGCGGTCTCCGGCCTACGTATCCGGAGACGGAGCCCGCGCACTTGAGGGCACGCTGCCATACTGCTACCTGGGGTGTCAAGGGGTTTTTACCGGCAGTCCGGGAGAGGGTGGGCGACCGTAGGACTAGAACGGAAGGGGAACGCAACATGAAGAGAGCGCTGATCTCGATCACCCTGGTCCTGGCCGGTGTCCTGGCCTTCTACCTCCTGGGGGGAACGGGCCCCGTACGGGCGAGCAACCCCAATGCCCCGGCGCCGCTCCCGGACGGCCCGGGCCTCGCCAAGGCGACCTTCGCGGGCGGCTGCTTCTGGTGCATGGAGGGGCCGTTCGACAAGCTCGACGGGGTCAAGGCGACCACCTCGGGCTATACCGGTGGGCACACCCAGCACCCCACCTACGAGGAGGTCTCCGCCGGCGGCACCGGCCACGTGGAGGCGATGCAGGTCCTCTACGACCCCAGGAAGGTGACCTACCAGAAGCTCCTGGAAGTCTTCTGGCACAACGTCGACCCCACGGTCACCGGCCGCCAGTTCTGCGACAGCGGCGACCAGTACCAGGCGATCATCTTCTACGCCGACGAGACCCAGAAGCGGCTCGCCGAGGAGTCGAAGAAGGAGATCGAGCGGACCAAGACCTTCAAGGACCCGATCGTCACCCCGATCCGTCCCCTCACCCAGTTCTGGCCCGCCGAGGAGTACCACCAGGACTTCTACAAGAAGGAGCCCCTGCGCTACAAGTTCTACCGCGCCGGCTGCGGCCGGGACCGGCGGTTGCAGCAGCTATGGGGGAAGGCGGCCGAGCACTAGGGCGGTAGCCGCTCCCACGTCAATCGAAGACCGAGGCCATGCTCTCGACGTCGATCGACTCCTGGACGCTGCGCAGGCGGTAGTACATCACCGCCGCGGTCGTGGCCGAGAGGCCGCCCACGATCACCCCGATTCCCTCACGGACCAGCGTCGCCAGGGCCGGCGTGGCGCTGAGGCTTGCCTGGATCAAGCCGCCGAGCGCCCAGTCGAGCGCGAAGCCGAGGAGATGGAGCAGGAGGAGGACGCCGAAGACCGGCCAGTGGTAACCCGCGGTCAGCTCGCTGCTCCGGCCCAGGGAGGCGAAGACTCCCCCTTGCTCCTCGACCGCCACCGGCACCGCCACCGCGCACATCGTCTCGACGACGAGACCCGGAATGATGCAGAAGATCACCCCCAGGACGGTCGCGAAACCCTGCACGAGGGCGACCCCGAGGACCGGGACCAGGCTGGTGAGCCCGATCCGCAGGCATTCCAGGATCGAGGTGTCGCGGCCGCGCATCTGTTGGAAGACCCCGAAGGTGACCGCGGCGATGGCCATCGGCGCGCAGAGCAGACGGAGGAGGAGCGAGAGCCCGATGGCCAGGAGGACCGCCTGGAGCGTCGTGCCCCGCACGGCCAATGCCGAGGTCAGGGTGACGTCGAGCAGGAGGACCGGGGTGAAGGTGAGGCCGGTGAGCAGTACGAAGGCGAGGAAGTTGGCGAAGTAGATCCGGAACGCCTCGCCGAGGATGGCCACGATCTCGAAGGTGTACAGGGAGGAGAGGCCTGGAGGAGGTGGGGGAGGCTCGGCCGGCAGGGGCCCGCCGTAGAGGGTCTCGATCGGCGCCGCCGGAGCGATCGGCGGCGATATCGGCGATAGGGACGGCATCGGGACGGCCGCCGGGGTGGCACGGTAACGCGCGAAGACGACGCCGCAGCGGGCGCAGTCGGTCGCACCGTCGCGCTGCTCGAAGCCGCACTTCGGGCAAATCATGCCGGCCATCCTTTCGCCAACTGGGCCGCGAATCGTAGAACGGGGCGCGACAGGGGGTCAAGCGCCATAGAATCCGTCCGGGGCCGGCCTGCCGCCGGTCCGGAAAGGGGTTCTCCCATGACCTTCGTCGCGAGCTTCGAGCCGCAGCCGCTCTGGCGGCATTTCGACGACATCCTCACCATCCCGCGCGCCTCGAAGCAGGAGGAGAAGATGCGGGACTACGTCGTCGCCGTGGCCGAGCGGCGGGGGCTCGCCCACCAGGAAGACGCGGCCGGCAACGTCGTCGTCCGCGTGCCGGCGAGCCCGGGCCGCGAGGGGGCGCCGGCCGTCGTCCTCCAGTCCCACCTGGACATGGTCAACGAGAAGAACTCGGACGTGCCGCACGACTTCGCCACAGATCCCATCGTGCCGCGGCAGGTGGGGGAGTACCTCTACGCGACCGGCACCACCCTGGGGGCCGACAACGGCATCGGCGTCGCCACCATGCTCGCCCTGATGGAGGTGGACGGCCTCGACGGCCTGGCGCACGGGCCGCTCGAGCTGCTGTTCACGATCGACGAGGAGACCGGCCTGACCGGGGCGCTCCAGCTCGACCCTTCGCTCCTCTCCGGCCGGCGGCTCCTGAACCTCGACTCCGAGGAGGAGGGGCGGGTGACGGTCGGCTGCGCCGGCGGGATCGACACCCGGCTCACCCTGCCGCTCGCCACCGAACCGGCCCCGGAGGGCGCGGTGGCGGTCGACCTCCGCTTGACCGGGCTCCTGGGCGGCCATTCGGGGACCGAGATCCATCTCCAGCGCGGCAACGCGATCAAGCTCCTCGCCCGCGCCCTCTTCGTCGTCGCGCATGCCCCCAACCCCGTGCCGTTCTCCCTCGCCTCCTTCGCCGGCGGCAACAAGCGGAATGCCATCCCCCGGGAGGCCGCGGCGCGGGTGGTGGTCGCCCCCGAGCGGCGGGAGGCGTTCCTCCAGGCGGTCGAGGCGGAGATGGCGGCGATCCGCGCCGAGTACCGGCCGGCGGAACCCGGGATCCGTTTCGCCACCCCCTCGGCCGACCTCCCGGAGCGGGTGTGGAGCGCGGCCACGGGGAGGACCGCCCTCGCCCTCCTACACGCCCTGCCGCACGGCGTCCTCGCCATGAGCTACGACATCCCGGACCTGGTCGAGACCTCGACCAACGTGGCCGTGGTGACCGCGGAGGGCGGGGCGCTCGCGATCCAGAACAGCACCCGGAGCTCGGTCGCCTCGGCCATCCATGCCGCCCGGCTGCGGCTCGAAGCCGTGGCCGAGCTCGCCGGGGCGAGCGTCACCCCGAGCGACGGCTATCCGGGCTGGAAGCCCGACTTGACCTCGGCCCTCCTCGGGGTCGTCCAGGCGGTCCACCGGCGGGTGCTGGGGAAGGACCCGGTGATCCAGGCCATCCATGCCGGGCTCGAGTGCGGCCTGATCGGCGAGAAGGTGCCGGGCATGGAGATGGTCTCGATCGGCCCCCAGATCGAGAGCCCCCACTCGCCCGACGAGCGGGTGAAGATCCCCTCGGTCGAGGAGTTCTGGCGCTTCCTCGTGGCTCTGCTAGACGAGCTGTCGGCGGCCTGAGAGACCCCCCTTCCGCCCCTCCCGGCCGCTTGGTGGTAAAATCTGCCCGGCGGCACTAGCCGTGCCGTCCCTTCCTATCCACGAAAGTCAGGCCATCCCGATGTCCGAACCCGTTTCTTCCCCGCGTTTCCGCGTTCCGATCCCCTGGGCCCAGAGCTTGAAGACCCGCGTCGTGCGGCTCGCTCTGCGTGCCGCGCTCGTCCTCGTGCCGCTCCTCCTCCTCCGCGCCTGTCTCTTCACCTACGTGCCGCCCGACCGGATCGGCATGCGCCAGGTCGCCTTCGGCCCCGGCCAGGGGCTCCAGAAAGAGCTGGTCGAGCCCGGCTACCGGCGGCAGATCAGCGGCTACGAGCAGGTGCGCACCTTTCCACGCGACCTCCAGGTCGTCGAGTTCACCAACAACCCGTCCGAGAGCGAGGCCGGCCACCGGGCGATCGGCGCCATCAAGGTGCCGACCGTCGACGGCTATCCCGTCGATGTCGACGTCACCGTTCTCTACCGGATCGCCGATCCCTACAAGGTCGTCTCCCGCTTCGGCTTCGGCGACGCCTACGAGGATGCGGTCGTCGTCCGCTTCACCGACCCTCTCGTCAAGCAGTTCCTGGGCCGGCTCTTAGCCGAGCAGTTCTATGCCGACGAGCGCCACCGGCACATCGCCGAGCTCAAGGTCGAGCTCGCCCGCCGCCTGCGGGAGAACGGCCTCGCCTTGAAGGACGTGCTCATCCGCCAGTACGACTACCCGGAGACCTTCCAGGCCCTGACCGAGCAGAAGAAAATCCAGGACCAGGCGGTCCTCGCCAACCGCCAGTTCGCCAAGCAGGCCGAGGTGCAGACGCGCTTGAACCAGGTGACAGCCGAGGGGCAGAACCTGATCAACGTGAAGAGCGCGGAGTTCGAGGCGCAGATCACCGAGATCAACGCCAAGAAGGATCTCTACGAACGCCAGAAGCGGGCCGAGGCCGATCTCCTCGTCAAGTCGGCGGAGGCCTCCGGCACCGAGCTGATCAACCGTGCCGCGGAGGGGGCGGGCTCGGCCAAGCTCCTGCGCTTGCGCCGCGGTTTGGCACTCCTTTCGAGCCTCCGCGGGCCGATCTACATCACCGAGGACCCGACCGACATCGTCCGGCTGGCCGGCGGCGTCGAGGGCAAGGGAAAGGGGAAGGAGTAAGCCATGACCCTCCCCCAGACGACGCGGCTCGCCGCTCTCTTGGCCCTCTTCTCGCTCTCCCTCCTGGCCGGGGCCTGCACTCCGCACCGCACCGGGGTGACCGAGGTCGGGGTCAAGTTCAACAAAGTCACGAAGTCGCTCGACACCTACCCGCCGGGCGCCACCTACGTCTTCATGCCGATCTTGAACGACTGGAAGACCTACGACGTCCGGCAGCGCAACCTGGTGATGACCGCCCAGGCGACCGAGGGCGACCGCCAGGGCAAGGACGACCTGCGCTTCAAGACCAGCGACGGCGCCGACATCGAGACCGACGTCACGGTGCGCTGGCGAATCGACCCGACGAAGGTCGCCTACATCTGGCGGAAGGTGGCGCCGTCGAGCGACGACTTGGAGCACCGGCTGGTGCGGCCGATGGCGCGCGCCTACGTGCGAGACGTTTTGAACCGTCTCAACTCCGAGGGCTTCTACAACCCCAACCGCCGCTTCGCCGCGGCGAACGAGGCGACGAACCTGCTCGGCGCGCAGCTCAAGGACTCCGGCGTCATCGTCGAGCAGGTGCTCCTCGGCAACTTCTCCTTCAAGGACGAGTACCAGAAGCTGATCAATTCGCGCAAGGAAGCCGAGAAGCGGGCGGAGAAGCTCGAGGCCCAGATCCTCGCCACCAAGGAGGCGAACCAGGCGAACCTCCAGGCGAAGATCGCCGAGCTGACCGAGAAACTGACCCGCGCCACGGGTGAGCTCGAGCAGGCCAAACGCGCGGCCGACGCCTACCTCGTCCAGCGCCAGCAGGGGGCGCAGGCGACGCTCGCCGAGCGCACCGCCACGGCGACCGGCATCCAGCGCGAGCGGGCGGCGCTTAACAGCAGCGCGGGCGATGCCTACGTCAGCCTGCAGTTGATCGAAGCCCTGCAGAAAAAGGAGATCCGCCAGATCCCCAAGCTCCCCAACGGCAACGTGATCATCGACGGCAACAAGCTGCTCCAGCAGCTCGGTGTGATCCAGTGGCGGGAGGGTCAACAGACGGTGGAGACGCCGGAAAAGCCGGAGAAGCCGTAAGGAACGTCCATGCTGAACCTAGCAGGCTCATCCTTCGATTTCGGCCAGGTGCTCTTCGCCATCCTCACCGAGTGCGAGCACCGGCGGCGGAGCTTGGAAGCCGAAGAGGCGGAGGAAAAGCTTACGCAAGCGGCGCGGGAGAAGCTCGCCGAGATCCACGAGAGCTACGTCGAGTGCGGCGGCACCGAGGACTATTTCGAGGATCTGACGCGCGAGATCCTGGAGACCGCGATCCCCCAGTACGTGCCCCGGGCTATCGCCCAGACCCGCCTCGAGCGGGAGGGCTACGACCTCTGGCGGGCGGGCGACCCGGTGGCGCGCGCCGCCTTCGGCCTCCTCGGGCTGCTCCTGGGCGGCCTCCTCGTGGCCCTGCCGTTCGTCCCCATCTGGGAGGACTCCTTCGCCTTCCTCCTCGCTCTCGCCGGCTTCCTCTTCCCCGAGATCACCCGGCTGTTCTACGACCAGCGCCACTCCCGGTTCCTGAACCGGATGATCAAAGACGCCGAGCGCTACCAGAAGGACCGCCGGGTCCACTACCTGTCGAGCGCCAAGTTCGACCAGGCTTTGAGCACGATGTTCGAGGAGGGCCAAGGGAGCGCGGAGGAGGCGAAGAGCGCGGCGGAGGTGGCGGAGACTCCGGTTCCGCGACCGAAGCCGCGGGCGAAGACCCTGGGGCACTGAGCCTTTTGAGCCATGGAGATCCGGGACTTCGCCCTTCAGGTTCTGACCGCGGAGGATTTAGACGTCAAGCTCGCGCCGCCGCCGGTCGCCGTCTCTGAGCTGACCGACGACTCCCCCGGCGTCGCCGTCCGCGAGCGAGGCCCGGGCCGGCCGGCGGACCTGCGCATCCAGGGGAGTGTGAAGGTCCCGGCGATCGACGGCATGGCCGACCCGGCGCAGCGGCCGCGCATCCTCCACGGCCTCGCCAACCACGAGCTCCAGGCGGCCGAGCTCTTCGCCTGGGCCCTCCTGGCCTTCCCCAACGCGCCGCCACCCTTCCGCCGCGGCCTGGCCGCCATCCTGGTCGAGGAGCAGCGGCACACCCGGATGTACCGGGCGCGCCTGGCGGCGGACGGGGCGGAGCTCGGCGACTACCCGGTCCACGGCTACTTCTGGACCAAGGTGGCGACCTTCCACTCGCCGCTCGATTTCATCTGCGCCATGTCGCTGACTTTCGAGAACGCCAACTTGGATCACACCGTCGACTACGCCGCGGCGGCGCGCCGGGCTAGGAATGAGAAGACGGCCGGGGTGATCGACCAGGTGCATGCGGACGAGGTCGAGCACGTGCGTTTCGGCTGGCGCTGGCTCCAGCTCTTCAAGGGTGAGGGGGAGAGCGCCTGGCAGGCCTACGAGCGCAGCCTGACCTGGCCGCTCCGCCCGGCCCGGGCGCGGGGCCGGAGTTTCGATCGCGAGGGGCGGGAGGCGGCGGGGCTCGATGCCGAGTTCATCCGGCGGATCGAGGAGAGCCGGAGGTAAGCGATCGTGGCCGCGCCTCCAGTCATTGGCAGGTCCATTCGGCCGCGG
>JAXDLD010000243.1:0-3420 GCA_034666805.1 Acidobacteriota bacterium | reverse complement strand
CGCCGCGAACCTCGCCTATGTCATCTACACCTCGGGCTCGACCGGCCGGCCGAAGGGGGTCGCCGTCGTCCACGCCGGGATCGTGCGGCTGGTGCGCTCCGGGGGCTTCGCGGTTCTCGGGCCGGATGAGGTCGTCCTCCACGTCTGCCCGGTCTCCTTCGACGTGGCGACCTTCGAGATCTGGGGCGCCCTCCTCTCCGGGGCGACCCTCGCCGTCATGCCGAGCGGCGCACCGTCGCTCGACGAGCTGGGGGAGACGATCGCGCGCGACGGGATCACGACCCTGTGGCTGACCTCGGGCCTCTTCGCCCTCATGGTCAACCACCGGCTGGAGGCGCTCCGGCCGGTGCGCCAGATCCTCGCCGGGGGCGACGTGGTCCCCCTGCCGCAGGCGCGGCGGGTCCTCGCGGAGCTGCCGGACTGCCGGCTGATCGACGGCTACGGGCCGACCGAGAACACCACCTTCACCGCCTGCCATCCGATCTGGCGGGGGCTGGAAGGCCGCGACACCGTCCCCATCGGCCGCCCCATCGGCAACACCGGGGTGGCGATCCTGGACCGCGGCGGCGAGCCGGTCCCGGTGGGGGTGCCGGGGGAGCTCTCCACGGGCGGCCTGGGCCTCGCCCGCGGCTATCTCGACCGGCCCGACCTGACCGCCGAGCGCTTCCTGCCGGACGGGGTCTCGGGGCGCCCCGGCGAACGCCTCTATCGGACCGGCGACCGCGCCCGCTGGCTGGCCGACGGGACGATCGAGTTCCTCGGCCGCCTGGATCACCAGGTCAAGGTGCGCGGGTTCCGCGTCGAGCTCGGCGAGATCGAGTCCGCCCTCGGGAGCCACCCGGCGGTGACCGAGTGCGTCGTCGTGACCCGCGAGGACCGGCCGGGCGACCGGCGGCTGGTGGCCTACCTGGTGCCCGCCGCCGGCCTGGAGCCGGCGCCGGGAGAGCTCGCGGGCTTCCTCCGCCAGACCCTCCCCGAGTACATGATCCCGGCGGTCTTCGTGACCCTCCCCAAGATCCCGCTCTCCCCCAACAGCAAGCCCGACCGGGCGGCCCTGCCGCCGCCGCCGGACGCGATGGCCGGGCCGCGGGTCTCCTACGTCCCCCCGCGCACCCGGCTGGAGGAGCGGATCGCCGCCGTCTGGCGCGAGGTCCTCGGGGTGCCCCGGGTGGGGATCCACGACAACTTCTTCGGCCTCGGCGGGCACTCGCTCCTCATCCTCCAGGCGGTCGCCCGGCTCCGCGAGGAGACCGGCCGGCCGCTCTCGCCGATCGAGATGTTCGAGTACCCGACGGTCGCCGCCCTGGCGAAGCGCCTGGCGCCGGAAGAAGAGGAAACCGTCCCCGTCCTCGCCCAGAGCCGGGACCGCGGCGCGGCCCGCCGGGGCGCTGTCGGCGCTGCCGGGGCTCGCCGGCCGCGGCCCCGGCCGGTGCCGGTGGGAGCGGGCGGGGAGGGGGACGAGGAATGAACGAGCCGGAAGAGCCGTCCGACCCGGAGACCGCCGACGGGCTCTACGACGTCGCGGTGGTCGGGCTGGCCGGCCGTTTCCCCGGCGCCAGGAACGTCTCCGAGCTGTGGGAGAACCTGCGGGAGGGGGTCGAGTCGATCTCCTTTTTCACCGACGCCGAGCTCCTGCGGGCGGGGGTGCCGCGAGAGCTCCTGGCCGACCCGGGCTTCGTCCGCGCCCGCGGGGTCCTCGCCGAGGCCGACCGCTTCGACGCGGCGCTCTTCGGCTTCAGCCCGCGCGAGGCGCAGATCATGGACCCCCAGCAGCGGGTCTTTCTCGAGGTCGCCTGGGAGGCCCTGGGCTCCGCCGCCTGCGATCCCGACCACTTCCCCGGCGCCGTCGGCGTCTACGCCGGGGTGAGCCAGAGCAGCTACTTCCTCTCGAACCTGCTGTCGAACCCCGAGCTGCTGCGCTCGGTCTCCCCCCTGGAGCTGCGGCTCGGCAACGACAAGGACTTCCTCTCGACCCTCACCTCCTACCGCCTGAACCTCCGGGGCCCGAGCGTCACCGTGGCGACCGCCTGCTCGAGCTCGCTCGTGGCGGTCCACTTCGCCTGCCAGGGGCTGCTCAACCGGGAGTGCGACCTCGCCCTTGCCGGGGGCGCCTCGGTGACCTTCCCCCAGGTCCAGGGCTATTTCTACCAGCCGGGCGGCATCCTCTCGGTCGACGGCCACTGCCGGACCTTCGACGCCGGCGCCTCGGGGAGCGTCGGCGGCGACGGGGTGGGGATCGTCGTCTTGAAGCGCCTGGCGGACGCCCTGGCCGACCGCGACACCATCCACGCCGTCATCAAGGGCTCGGCGATCAACAACGACGGCGCCGGGAAGATCGGCTTCACCGCCCCCAGCGTCGAGGGCCAGGCGGCGGTGATCGCCGAGGCCCAGGGCGCCGCCGGGGTCGACCCCGCGAGCATCTCCTATGTCGAGGCGCACGGCAGCGGCACCCCGATGGGCGATCCGATCGAGATCCGCGCGCTCACCCGCGCCTTCCGGGCCGGCGGGGAGGACTCCCATTCCGGCTACTGTGCGGTCGGCTCGATCAAGACCAACCTCGGGCACCTCGATTCCGCCGCCGGGATCGCCGGGCTGATCAAGACCGTCCTCGCCCTCGAGCACCGCATCCTGCCGCCGAGCCTGCACTTCGAGCGGCCCAACCCGGCGATCCCCTTCGCCGAGACCCCGTTCTTCGTCGCCGCCCGGGCTCAAGGCTGGGCGAGCGACGGGGCGCCGCGGCGGGCCGGAGTCAACTCCTTCGGGATCGGGGGGACCAACGCCCACGTGGTGCTCGAAGAGGCGCCGGAGCCCGCCGCCTCGGGCCCCTCCCGGCCCTGGCAGCTCCTCGCGCTCTCGGCGGCGAGCGAGCCGGCGGTCGAGCGGGCGGCCGGGGATCTCGCGGCCCACCTGGCCGCCTGGCCGGCGAGCCCGCTTCCCGACGTCGCCCACACGGCCCGGATCGGCCGCCGGGTCCTCCGCCACCGGCGGGCGCTGGTCTGCCGGGATCGCGAGGACGCCCTGGCGGCCTTGGCGGCGCCCGGCTCCGGGCGGCTCCTCGCCGGCGACGATCCGATCCCCGGCCGCTCGGTCGCCTTCCTCCTTTCGGGGGTGGGGGACCACTACCCCGGGATGGCGAGCGGGCTCTACCTCGAGGAGGCGGTCTTCCGGCGGGAGGTCGACCGCTGCGCCGAGATCCTGACCCCGCTCCTGGGCGTCGACCTCCGGCCGCTTTTCACCGCTCCGCCGGAGGCGCCCCAGGGGACCGGCCCCGACCTGCGCCGCCCCGACCTGCGCCAGATGCTGGCGCCCGCGGCGCCCCGGGCGAGCGCGCTCGACCGGACGGCGATCCTCCAGCCGGCGGTCTTCGTCGTCGACTACGCCCTCGCCCGGCTGTGGGAGAGCTGGGGAGTCCGGCCCCGG
>JAXDLD010000242.1:0-2558 GCA_034666805.1 Acidobacteriota bacterium | reverse complement strand
ACGTCGACCGCGCCGTCGCCTGCCGCGCCCGGGGAGCCGGCGCCGGCTTGGGCGGGCCAGGGACCCCGCCGCGCGTCCGTGCGGACGAGCCCCCCGGGGTCGCCATTGACGATGCGGAGGGAATTATGAAGGTCGTTCAGGTCGCAGCCCAGCGTGTCGAGGATCTTGTCCAGGGTCTCGAGCGAGGGGCGCTGCCGGCCGGTCTCGTACGCCGAGAGCATCCCCTTGGTGATCCCCGCCGCCGCTGCTACCTGGTACTGCTTTCTGCCGCGCCGGTCGCGGAGCCAGCGCAGGGCCGGCCCGAGACCGTTCAAAATGGATGTACGCACGTGGTCTCCTTGCCGCGTCAGGGTACCGCGGCTATCGATAAGGCTCCCTGGAGAGGAGGGCAGGACACCCGTCCGGTCTCCTCATACCTTCTACGTGTCTCTGGAGCCCCTACTTGCATGTAGAAGATCTTAGGCGTAATGAAAGCGTAAGTCAAGCGGACCAAGGGCGGAAGAAGGAACCGCGGCCCAGCCTCCCTCTATCGGGGTGCCGGGGGTGACGGAAGATGGGACTTGAAGCGGGCTTGAGAAGGCTGTTTGCGCGCGGGGCGGGTTCCCTGCTATATTCCAGAAAAATGCGTTGCAGCGCGCGACTTCCTGCCAGCTCTGCCGCCGGCGGAGGTGCGCGCACGATCCACGTTGGGCCGCCGACCTCTGTCGGCAAGGAGCGACCGGCATGAGGCCGAGGAGAAACGATGGGGACTAGGTTGTTCGTAGGAAATCTCTCTTTCAACACCACCAGCGAAGAGCTCAACGAGCTGTTCTCGCAGGCCGGGACCTGCAAGACCGCCACGGTCATGACCGACCGTGCGACGGGCCGCTCGCGCGGCTTCGGCTTCGTCGAGATGTCCACCGAGGAGGAGGCCCAGAAGGCCATCTCGGAGTTCAACGGCCGCGACTTCGGGGGCCGCAACCTGAACGTCAACGAGGCCCGCGAGCGCACCCCGGGCGGCGGTGGTGGCGGCGGCGGCCCGCGGGGCGGCGGCTACGGCGGTGGTGGTTATGCTGGCGGCGGCGGCGGCGGCTACGGCGGCGGCGGTGACTTCGGCGGCGGCGGTGGCGGCTTTGGCGGTGGCGGCTACGGCGGCGGTGGTGGCGGCTACGGCGGAGGGGGTGGCGGCGGCGGTTTCGGCAGCCCGCCCCCCAAACCGCGCAAGGATGGCGGCAGCCGGCGTGGGCTGCGCGCCAAGAAGCGCAGCCTCTGACCTCCTAGAAGAGGTCGAAGAGGAGGATGCGGGCCTCGATGGGCCCGTTCCAGACCGGGATGCGCCGCCGCGGCCGTAGGCCGATCCCTTTGCCGCGGCTCTGCCCCCCAGCGAGGATCGCTGCGCGCCAGCCCTTGAAGCGCTGCTTCAGGAGGTCTCCCAAGGCCCGCCACTGGTCCTCTTCTTCCCGCACCCGCTCGCCATAGGGCGGGTTGGCGAGGACCAGCCCCGGCCCCTCGGCCGGTGGCGCCAGCTCCCGAAAGTCCCCGCGAATGAGCGTCGCCCGGCCCGCGAGGCCGGCGCCGTCGAGGTTGGTGCGCGCGGCCCTCAAGGCCGCCGGGGAGAGGTCGTTGCCATAGAGGCGGACCCCGGGACCGGGTGCCGGGAGAGGCTCGCGGCGCAGGCGCTCGAAGGCGGCGGCGTCGAAGCCCGGGAGCCGCTCGAAGGCCCAACTCAGGCGGAGCGAGCCGGGCGCCAGGCCGAGGGCGAACCAGGCGGCCTCGATCAGCAGGGTCCCCGAGCCGCACAGGGGATCGACGACCGGCCCCGTTCCGTCCCACCCCGAGGCCAGGACGCAGGCGGCGGCGAGCTGCTCGCGGACCGGGGCGGCGGCGCTCACCTCGCGGTAGCCCCGGCGGTCGAGCGGCTCGCCCGAGGTGTCCAGGAGGAGGATGGCCTCGGTGGCGTGGAGCCGCAGGCGCAGGTGGAGGTCGGGGTCCTGGCGGTCGACGTCCGCCCGCCGGCCGTAGCGCTCGCGCTGGCCGTCGACCAGGCCGTCCTTGACCGAGAGCGCCGCCCAGCGGGCGTCGCGGATGGGGGAGTCGGACACCGTGGCATGGATAGAGAAGCTGCGGTCGGGGTGGAGGAGGGCGCCGGGGTCGATCCCGGCCGTCCCGGTCCGGCCGGCCCGGCCCTTGACCAGGGAGAGGGCCCCGGCGGCCAAGCCGGGGCCGTCCACCGCGGTGTAGCGCCCGAGCTCGACCAGCACCCGGTTGGCGGTCCGCAGCCGCCAGTTGGCCCGCCAGCAGTCCTCCCAGCTCCCGGTGAAAGTGACCGCCCCCCGCTGGCGCTCGCGCCCGGCCATGCCCATTTCCGCCAGCTCGGCGTCGACGAACTCCTCGAGCCCGAGGACGCAGGTGGCGACGAGGTGGAGGGGCTCGGACACCGGTGAAGCGTACCTCACCCCTTCGTCTGCAGAGCGAGGAACGACAACACGATCCGCACCAGCTCCTCCGGGCACTCCTCCATCGGCATGTGGCCGATCCCCGACAGCTCGACGAAGGCGCCGCGCGGCATCCGCAGGACC
>JAXDLD010000241.1:0-4487 GCA_034666805.1 Acidobacteriota bacterium | reverse complement strand
CATTCCCCCCCTCCGGCGCGCCCGGGCGCGCCGGAGGGGGGTGTTTGGAAACGCGCGGCTGTCGTCTTTTCTCCGCGGCTTCACCGAGACGACGACCACCATCTTTTGGGGAACCGCCGCTACTCCCGCAGCGCCTCGCTGGGCGGCACCCGCGCCGCCCGCCAGGCCGGCCCGGCGCTCGCCAGGAGAGCCACGGTGGCCAAGAGCAGAGCCACCGCCCCGCAGAGGACGGGATCGGCGGCGCTCACCCCGTAGAAGAGCCCCGCCAGGATGCGGCCCAGGGCCAGGGACGCTCCGAGGCCGAGGACGATGCCCCAAAGGGTCGGCCGCAGCCCCTCGACGACCACCAGGCCGAGCACGTCTTTGATCTGCGCTCCCAGGGCCATGCGCACCCCGATCTCCTGCGTCCGCCGTCCCACGGTGTAGGAGAGCACGCTGTAGATCCCCACCGCCGCTAAGAGCAGGGCGAGGCCGGCGAAGGTCGCGAGGAGCAGCATGTTGAAGCGCTCCTGCGAGAGATACCCGGCGACGACGGAGTCCAGGGTCGCGACGTCCAACACCGGCAGGTCCCGGTCCTCGGCGTGGATGGCGCGAGTGACCGCGGAGACCAGGCTCTCGGGCCGCGTCCTCGCGCGCACCACGATCGTCGTCGCGAGCCACGGCCTCTGGGCCAGCGGCTGATAGACGGTCGGAACCGGCGCCGCGACCCGCAGCCCGTCCACCTTGACGTCGGCGACCACGCCCACGACCTCCTGCGAGACATGCGGGGCGAGCCCGAGGATCAGACGCTGGCCCAGGGGGTCCTTGCCGGGCCAGAAGCGCCGGGCCATCGATTCGCTGATGAGGACGACCGCCGGCCGGTCCAGGGCATCCGCGGCGGTGAAGTCGCGCCCGCGCCGGAGCGCGATGCGCAGGGTGCGCAGGTAGCCGGGAGAGATGAGGCGCACCGCCGCCTCGGGCTGCTCCGCGAGGACGCCCGGCCGGCCCGCGATGGCGACCGGCTCGGTCAACCCGCGCTCGGTCAGGGGCAGCCAGTCGACCGTGGCGGCGGCCTGGACCCCCGGCAGGGCCCGCAACCGCGTGAGTACCCGGTCGAAGAAGGCGCTCTGCTGGCGGGGCTCGGGGTACTTCTGCTGGGGGAGGCCGAGGACCAGGGTCAGCACCCCGTGGGGATCGCAGCCGGGATCGACGCGCCTGAGCGACCCGAGACTTTCCAAGGTCAGGGCCGCGCCGACCAGGAGGACGAGCGACAGCGCGACCTCGGCGACGATCAGCGCGCCGCGGGTGCGACGGCCGGAGACGACCCCGTCCGTCCGGCCCAGCCCCCGTTGGAGCGCCCGCTGGAGATCGTGGAAATCGCCCCCCAGGAACGACCGGGCCGGCACCAGGCCGGCGGCGAGCCCGGCGAAGAGGGAGATCCCCAGCGTGAAGGCGAGGATCCGGAGGTCCACGTGGACGTCGAGCCCCTGGGGGAGCCCGTTGCCCAGGAACCCGCGGAGGAGCGCCACTCCGAAGTGCGCCAGGTAGAGGCCCAGGACGGCGCCGGCCGAGGCGAGGAGCAGCGCCTCCGCCACCAGCTGCTGCACCAGCCGCCCCCGGCTCGCCCCCAGCGTGCCGCGGATGGCCATCTCCTTGCTCCGGCCCAGGCTCCGCACAAGGACCAGGTTGGCCACGTTGGCGCAGGCGATGAGGAGGACGAAGGCGACCGCGCCAAGGAGGAGGAGGAGCGCCGGGCGCACCGCGGCCACCAGGTACTCGTGGAGCGGCTTGACGGCGGCGCCCCAACCCTTGTCGGTCGCGGGATACTCCCGGGCCAGGCGGCCCGCCAGGGTGTCCATCTCCGCCTGCGCGGATCGGCGGTCCACGTCGGGCTTCAGACGGGCGACGACGTTCAAGATGCGCTCGCCCCGCGCCGCGCGTTCCTGGGCGGTCCAGGCGAGCGGCTTCCAGACCTGGACGGTCGCCGGGTACCAGGCCGCGACCCGGAGGGCGGGCATGACGCCCACCACGGTATGGCGCCGGCCGTCGAGCACGAGCTCCCGGCCGAGAACCTTGGGGTCGGCTCCGAAGCGGCTCCGCCAGAGGGCCTCCGAGAGGATCACGACGTCGTCCTGGCCCGGCTCCTCTTCGCCGGGCGCGAAGACCCGGCCGAGGAGGGGCCGGACCGCGAGGACGGAGAAGAAGTCGCCGCGGACGGTCGCGGCCTGGAGCGCCTCGGGCTCCTCCCCGCCGGTCCGGGTCAGGGAGGTGCCGCGGTAGGCGGCCAGCGCCGCGAAGACGTGGCTCTGGGCTCGCCAGTCGAGGTAGTTGGCGGGCGACACCGGCCCAGACTGCATCCCGGGCCCCCCCGGCGGCGCCTCCTGGAGCCGCATCAGCCGTCCGGGCTCCGGGAAGGGCAGCGGCCGCAGCAGCACGGCATCGACGACGCTGAAGATGGCGGTATTCGCCCCGATCCCCAGGGCCAGGATGCCGATCGCGGCGGCGGCGAACCCCGGGCTCTTCCTCAAGGTGCGAAGGCTGTAACGGAGATCCTGTCCCACCGTTTCCATGGTCGCCTCCCGAGCGCTTGCCGCTCCTCCCGCAGCGCCTTGCCGGGCGGCCCCCGCGCCGCCCGCCAGGCCACGTCGGGCGGGCGCTTAGCGTTGGCTATTCTCGCCTCATTTCCCGCATCTGCTACCGGACAAAGTATCCCGCCTGCGCCTACTCCTGCTGCTTTCCGCGGTTCAACCCCCAGCTACGACGATATCGCCGTCCCACTTCCACACGTTGACGAACGAGTACCACCAGAGCGGCCGGACCGGGCAGCTTTTTTCTTCCTTCGGCAGGAGACTGGCGGACGGGATTCCCACATCGTCCTTCCGCTCGGCATCCGTGGCCCACCAGCTCAGATACGCCCCATCGTCGCGGTCCCGCTCCGCATCCGAGGGTACCCATCCCGCCGTCTGGGCGCGGCAAAAGCTCCAGGTCAGCCGATCCGGGACCTCCGGGTTGGTCCCGTTGTCCTCGACCACGAGCTGCACCCACTTCCCGATATAGGTCTTGTGGCTGGAGTCCACGACCGTTCCGCTCATCAAGGCCCGGTTCTTCTCGACCGTCAAGCCGTCGAGCGTCGCCTTGATGTAGAACTGCGCGGGCGGGTCGCCGGCTCTGGGGTCCTCGGCATCGTCGACATCCGCGATGGCGGCGTCGTCGGTAAAGGTCATCTGGCCGGTCGTAACGCCCTTGGCGTCCGTGCTGGCGTCGAACTCCACGGACTTGAGCCGCTCGTCCGCCAGCAGGAACCGGTAGCTGCCGCGAGCCGCCGATCCCGCCTGGGCGGTTGCCGGCGGCGGCGTCATGAGGCCGAGCAGAAACAGCGCTGCAATGGATGGGACTCCCAGGCTCTTCAAGAAAGACCTCCTTCGGTTGAGGAACCGATCATATCGAGGCTTCGCCTCCGTGGCTACTTACACCGGACGCCGGTGCCGTGGCACCTTTCGCCCGCTGGCCGCCTGTGCGACGGACCGAGGTCCCGCCGCCCACCCTCGACCTCACAGATGTGACCGTGGTGCTTTATCAGCTGGGCTGGCGCGGACGGTTCCGGGCTCGCAAGGCTCTTCGTTCCTGGCTCAAGCGGGCATGCTGATCGCGGTTTCACCAATGCGGTGTTGAGCCTTGCGCGGTTCTATGTCTTTGGCGAGGTCCGGGGTTGGTGAAACGCGCGGCTGCAACCGCGGCCGGCCGGGGCTAGGGCGCCTTCCTCTCCAGCCGGTACACCCCGCCGCCCTGGGTCGCGGCATAGACGGTCGTCGGCGAGCTCGGGTCGAGGCTCAGCTGGGTGAACGCCCCCGGCAGGCCGATCCCCAGGGGGGACCAGGTGGCGCCGCCGTCGGCGCTCGCGAAGGCGCCGGTGGAAGTCCCGGCCAGGAAACCGTGGGGGACCAAGGGATCGGGGAGGATCTTGCCGATGAAGGCGGGCTGGGGCGAGAGGTCCCCCGGGTGCCAGGTCGTGCCGCCGTCCGCCGTCCACAGGATCTCGGTCGTGACTCGCGAATCGGCGTCGAGCTGCAAGTGCGAGACGACGACCCTCTGCGGGTCGGCCGGGTCCGTGCCGATGCTCGAAAGAGTGCCGCCGGTGACGTGGAGAAGGGTCGTCCAGGTCAAACCCCGGTCGGTGCTCCGCTGGAGACTGTCGTCGTTGCCGGGACCGACGGCGCTCGACGTCGTGCCGTTGGCGTAGAGGGTCGCCGGCCTACCGGCGGCGACCGCCAAAATCCCCGCGGTGAGCGGACGGGCGGACCAGGTGGCGCCATTGTCCAGGCTGATGTCGAGCGCGCCGCGGAGCTCTAGAGTGTCGAGGACGTAGAGCGTGTTCGGCTCCTGAGCCCCCCCGCTCAGGAGGGAGCGGATGTTGGTCGTCTCGAGGGCGACCGGCGTCCAGTGCCCGCCGCCGTCGTCGCTGCGCAAGAAGCCCAGGCTCGCGACGTCCGCGAAGAGGGTCGGGTGGG
>JAXDLD010000240.1:0-6132 GCA_034666805.1 Acidobacteriota bacterium | reverse complement strand
AGCGGACTTCATCGATGCCCTGGCAGCCCGCAAGATCGAGGTCGCGCAGATCGACCTCGAAGCCCTCGAGCGGGACTTGGAGCATGCCTGAAGCCGAAGCAGTGCTCGATGCTTCACCCCTCATCCTGCTCTCGCGCTCCAGTCACCTCGACCTTCTGCTCTCTCTCCAGAGACCCCTGGTCGTGCCCTTTCCGGTCTTCGAGGAGATCCGCGCAAAAGGTAGCGCGGATTCGGCCGTTCTCTCGGTCGAGAGGGCGGCCTTCCTCCGGATCGTGCCGACCCCGCCGATTCCGGATGCAATCGAGCGCTGGGACCTCGGCAGGGGCGAATCGTCCGTGCTCGCCTTGGCGAAGGAGCATCCCGGAGCACTGGCCCTGCTCGACGACAGGGAGGCTCGCCGCTGCGCCGAATCGCTCGGCATCCCCTTGCTCGGCACGGCGGGTCTGGTGCTGCTGGCCAAACGCAGGGGTGTCGTAGCCCTCGCCGCTCCTCTCCTTCGTGAGTTGATCGCGGTGGGAATGTACCTGTCCGAGCGTACCCTCGCCGAGCTTCTGCGCCGGGCGGGAGAGTGATCCGAGAGCGTCGGATTGAATCGGCAGCTCCCGCACCTCCTCCACACGGCGCCAAAAGACCTCCTCGATGGCCGCCATGTGCCGGCTGCGCTCGGCGGGCGCGAACGCGCTCATCGCGGTGCTAAGAGAATGAGGAGCGCCCCGGCGATGCAGAGGAGCCCGCCGAGACTGTCCCAACGATCGGGCGCCACCCTCTCCACGAGCAGCAGCCAGAGCAGGGAAGAGGCGACGTAGATGCCTCCGTAGGCCGCGTAGGCCCGGCCGGCGAACGCGGACGGGGCCCGGGTGAGCGTCCAGGCGAAGAGGGCGAGGAGGAGCATCCCGGGCAGGACGAGCCAGGGCGAGCGCCCGCGCCGCAACCAGGTCCAGAAGGTGAAACAGCCGGCGATCTCGCAGAGGGCCGCGAACGTGAAGAGGGCGAGCGGTTGCAGGATTCTCATCGCCTGAAAAGTCTACAGCAAGCCCTTTTTGGAGTATCGTAGAGCCACCTGCTTCGGACGTGAGGTTTTAGGCCGTGACTTGGATTCGCTGGTCCGCTTGTGCCTTGGCGTTGGCCCTCGGCCTCTCCGCCGCCCGCGCGGAGATCGGGACGGCCGGGCCGGAGGAGTGGCTGAACCTCTTCAGCCGGGAGCGCTCGCGCGTCGGCGCGCCGCCGCTCCGCCCTTCACCCGTCCTCACCCAGGTGGCCCAGCAACAGGCGGAGGAGATGGCCCGGGGCGGCCGGCGGCTCCGGTCGACCTCGGCCGGGACGGTCTCGGAACGGCTGCGGCAGGTGGGGTACTCGGCCCACGACTGGCGCGAGTCCTTCTCGCTCGCGGACGAGGCGACCGATGCCCTGCCGGATCTTCCGCGGGCGGCCCTGGACCGGCGCTTCCGGGACCTGGGGGTCGGGACCGTCGAGGTCGGTGGCCTCACGCTCCGCGTCTTCCTCTTCGGCTGGCACGAGGAGGACTTCTTCGCCGCCGCCACGGCGGGGCTCGCCGACCGGCCACGGGTCGCGGCCGAGATGCTCTCGCGGGTCAACGACGTCCGCCGGCGGGCGGGGCTGCCGCCGCTGGCGCCCCATCCGCTCCTCGATCGGATCTCGGAGGAGCACGCTCAAGACATGCTGGCGCGCTCCTACTCGGCGCACCGGACGCCCGAGGGCCTCGGCCCCTCCGAGCGGGCGCGGGCGGCCGGCTACCGCTCGGGCATCGGCGAGAACATCGTCGAGCAGCGCTTCTCCGCCGCCGAGGCCCTGGAAGCCTGGCTGGGGAGCCCGGCCCACCTCCGGAACATCCTCGATCCGGACTGCCGGGAGCTGGGGCTGGGGCTCGCCGTGGGCGCGGGCTACGACGCGGCTCCCGGGGCCTACCGGGTGATCTGGGTCCAGAGCTTCGGGAGAGGGGAGTAGGCGGCGCCTTCAAGCTCACCGGTAGGCCGCGGCCTGAATGCCGTAGAGATCGGCGTACGGTCCGCCTTTCGCCATCAGATCTTCATGCGTGCCGACCTCGACGACGCGCGCGCCGTCGAGCACGACGATGAGGTCGGCCATGCGGACCGTGCTGAACCGGTGCGAGACGAGAACCGTGATGCGCCCGTCCGCGGCGGTGACGTCGCGGTGCGCGGCGGCGGCGTAGCGTTCGAAGAGCGCGTGCTCGGTCTCCGCGTCGAGCGCGGCGGTCGGCTCATCGAGCACCAGGAGCAGCGGGTGATCGCGCATGAAGCCGCGCGCCAGGGCGAGCTTCTGCCACTGACCGAAGGAGACGTCGACCCCGCCGGGCCAGGTCGGGCCGAGCTGGGTGTCGAGCCCGGCCGGCCACCGCGCCACGACATCCTCCGCCCCGGCCCGCTCGACGGCGCGGACGACGGCGGGCTCTTGGTCGAGCCGGGGAAGGTCCCCGACGCCGACCGACTGGCGGGCGGGGAGCTCGAAGCGGAAGAAGTCCTGGGAGGCGCCGGCGAGGCGCTCGCGCCACTCGTCGGCCCGCATCCGCGCCAGCGGCTGTCCGTCCACCTGGATGGCGCCCGAGGTGGGCTCGTAGAGCTTGGCGAGCAGCTTGACGAGCGTCGTCTTGCCGGCGCCGTTCTCGCCCACGATCGCGACGACGGCGCCCGCGGGCAGCTCGAGGGTCACGTCCTCCAGCACGAGGCGGCCGGTACCGGGGTAGGCGAAGGAGACGTGATCGAGCCGGATGCCCTCGCGGAGCCGCGCCGGCACGGGGAGGTCGGCGTCGGCGACCAGGGAGGCCGCGTAGTCTTCCAGCCAGGCGAGGCGCCGGGAGCCGTCCATCCAGATACCTCTTAGGAAGCCGATCTCGCCGACGGTGGCGCCGAGGTACGCGGAGAGCCGCGCGCCGGCCGCGAGGACCAGCAGCACGTCGCCCGCGGAGGCTCGGAGCCCCGCCGCGACGAAGGCCACCGCGCCGGCCCAGGCGCCGCCGAAGACGGCCCAGGCGAGCGTGTGCCAGGCGGCGGAGCCCCAGCGGGCGCTGGCAACCGGCCCATACCAGCGCTCCCAGGCCTGGCGGCGCTCCGCGGCCAGCTGCCCGCCGATGCCGCCCCTGCCGATCACCCGCACCTCCTTGCCGGGCGCCGCGGTGGTGGCGAGGGTGAAGAGATGCCGCGCCAGCCGGCTCGCCTGGGCGCCGCGCTCCTGGGCGACGCGCTCGACCGCGGGCCGCCAGGTGGAGGTGAGCACGGTGGGCAGCGCGAAGACGGCGAGCAGCCCGAGCGCCGGGTGGATGGAGACGAGGAGAGCGATCGTCACGCCCAGCCGCAGCAGCCATCCGCAGGTGGAAAAAACCGACATGTACATGTGATCGAGCACGAAGATCTGATCGCGCAGCACGGAGAGCCGATCGAGAACGTCGGGGCTCTCGTGATGAGCGAGGGTGGCGACCGACGCCTGCAGCCGGGCCACATGGGATTCGAGCGCGATCGTCACCCGGTCGCGAAAGCGGCGCTGGACGCGGGTGCTGACCGTGCGCAGCAACCAGGTGGCGGCGGCGGAGAGGCCGAGCGCGAGGGCGGCGATGCGCACCCTCCTGCCGTCGTGCCCGAGCACGCCCTGGCCGAGCAGCTTGAGCCACCAGGCGAGGAGCGCATCCGGCAGCGCCGCCAGCAACGCCAGCACGAACGCCGCGAGCATGAGGCCGGGCTCGTGGCGATACCCCAGCTTGCACAGCCGCCACATGGACGACAATGCGGGCGGCAGGCCGTCCGAGGGCTTAGGAGAGGACTTCATAGGTGAGCCCCTCCTCGTCCTCCGGCGTCCCGAAACGCTCCGCCTGGAGATCGAACATCGTCCGGTAGCGGCCCCCGAGCGCCAGGAGCTCCTCATGGCTGCCGAGCTCGATCACCTTGCCCTGCTCCAGGACGCAGATGCGGTCGGCGTGGCGCACGGTCGAGAAGCGGTGCGAGATGAGGATGGTCGTGCAGTGCCGGGTGGCAGTGAGAATACGATCGAAGATCTCGGCCTCGCCGCGCACGTCGAGCTGGGCGGTAGGCTCGTCCAAAAGCACGACCCCGGCGCCCAGCCGCACCGCGCAGAGCGCGCGGGCGAGAGCGATGCGCTGCCACTGTCCGCCCGACAGATCGGTGCCCCCGGAATAGGCGCGGGAGAGGACGGTGTCGAGGCTCGCTAAATCCGCCGCGCCGGCCTCGGCGAGAGCGGCGAGGACGGCGACGTCCGGGGCGGCCTGGGATGCGGGGGCCACGTTGTCGCGCAGCGGCAGCTCGAAGCGGATGAAGTCCTGGAAGACGGCGGTGATGCGTTCGCGCCAGGTGTCGAGAGCGAAATCGCGGAGGTCGACGCCGTCGACCTCGATCGACCCCGCCTGCGGGTCGTAGAGCCGGCAGAGGAGCTTCGCGAGGGTCGTCTTGCCCGCCCCGTTCTGGCCGACGATGGCGAGAGACGAGCCGGCGGGGATCGTCAGGTCGAAGCCCGCGAGCACCGGGGCGGAGCCGCCTTGAGGGTAGGCGAAGGTGACGTCGCGGAAGCGGATCTCGCGGGCGGGCAGGGCCTCGGCCGTGCGGATCCCCGAGGGCAGCGCTCCGCCGGCGGCCATGGCGGGCTCGAGGCGCAGCACCGCGGCCACCGGCGCCGCGGAGCTGTTGAGCGCCCAGTTGAGACCGCCGAAGGCGATCATCGAAGCGCCGACCGCGCTCTGGGCGAAGATCACCAGCGCGCCGAGCCCAATCCGGCCGCCGGAAGCATCCTCTGCGAGCGACCCGAACACGAGGACGTTGGCGCCGATCACCAGCAACAGGCTCCACAAGAGCGGTTTCTCGCGCAGGCGCGTCGCCTCGTACTGCAGCTCGTGCAGGCGGGTGCGGCGGTTGATAAAGCGATCGACGACCCAGCCGGCGAGGCCGAAGAGGCGAAGCTCCTTGGCGGCGGGCGGATCGACGGCGAGCCGATAGGCGTATTCGGCGTCGCGCTGCGCCGCCCGCACCGCCTCGGTGTTGCGGTCGTGCCAGACCGCGCTCTCGCGGAGCAGCCAATGGGTCGCGAGCCAGGCGCCGCCGAGCACGAGAGCCGCCCACCACCGATATCCCGCCAGCACCGCGGTGAACGCCAGGCCGGCGATCATCTCGACCAGCCCCCCGGCGATGAAGTCCATCGAGATCGAGAGCGGAGGTCCGGTCATCCCGAGATCGAAATCGCGGGCCACCGTCAAGTCGTTGGTGAGCTTGGGGTCTTCTAAATGACCCATTCCGGGCGGGCGGACGCAGGCCGCGGTCAGGCGGTCATAGAGCCAGGCCGCGGTGCGGTCGCCGAGGTTGGCGCTCACCGCCTGGTGGATCGGCGCCAGGACCTGGAGCAGGACGAAGACGATCCCGGCGAAGATGAGCGCCGCCGCGAGCCCGCTGCCCTTCTCTACGGCGGCCACCAGCACGCCCATGGCGATGCCGAACACGGCCGGCAGGACGCCCCGCAGCACGAGCACCCCCCACCACAAGACCGCTAAAGCGCGATCCGCCCGCGACAGGACGGCGAAGAGCTTCCACTCGGCGCGTTCGCGAAGAGGTCGCATATCCGGGAGAGGAGCGTACCCCCTACTCCCCGTGCAACGCCACCGCCGGGTCCACCCGGGTCGCCCGGAGCGCCGGCAGGAGGTTGGCGGCGAGCGCCACCCCGCCGAGGATCACCGTGACGAGGAGGAAGGTCGCGGGATCGTGCGCCTGGACCGCGAAGAGCTGGCTTTGGAGGAGCCGCGTGCAGGCGAAGGCGGCGAGGAGGCCGCCGCCCAACCCGATGGCGGCGAGCGTCATCCCCTGGCGCAGGACGAGCCCGAGCACCTCGCCCTTGGCCGCCCCGAGCGCCATCCGCACCCCCAGCTCGTGGGTGCGCTGGGCGACCGCGTAGGACATCACCCCGTAGATCCCCAGCGAGGCGAGGAGGAGGGCCATGCCCGCGAAGAGTCCCAGGAGGAGGGTCGAGAAGCGGCGCTGCTGGGTCGAGGAATCGACCAGCTCGGTCATGGTGTGGACGCCGAAGATGGGGAGCGCCGGATCGATCTCGGAGAGGGCGGCCCGCACCCCGGGCAGGGCGGCGTGCGGCTCGGTCCCCGTGCGG
>JAXDLD010000239.1:0-14089 GCA_034666805.1 Acidobacteriota bacterium | reverse complement strand
CCGGTCGATGAGGCCGGGGACCTTGTCGCCGAGCACCGAGTCCTTCTGGCGCTTCTCGGGCCAGAGCATCTGCTCGATCGAATTCTGGAACGAATCCATCCGCTTGGCGACCGAGGGCTCCGAGTTGAACTTGCCGACGCTGTTGTTCAAAAGGTACGGGGCGGTCGACCAGAGGCTGATGAGCGACGCCGGGCGGGTGTAGCCGCGGCCGCCGGCCGGCATCGTGTACTGCCAGGGCTCGCCTGTGAACGGGTTGTGGACGGTGATCGTCCCCACCGAGGGCAGGGTCTTATACGACTGCGAGGAGAAGTTGTCCCAGATGTTGCCGGCGATGGCGTTGGTCGCCAGCGGGCTGCAGGCGTTGGTCTGAAGGAGCGTCACCGGCACCCGCAGCTCGGTCGAGAGATAGTTGCCGTCCAGGAAGTCGGAGGCCATGACGATCTGCCGCATCTTCTGCTTGAACTCGGGCGTCTTGGTCCACGCCCAGTACTTGTTCCAGCAGTCGAGGTACCCCGGTCCCGCGCAACCGCCCGGATCGACTCCCGGTGCCGGGGTCGGGCCCTTGCTCGAATGGCAGCGGGCGCAGGTGTCGGCGAAAACCTCCTTGCCGCGGGTCAGCCTGGCGTTGTCCTGGGTCAGGAACGCCGTGCCGCCGGGGGCGTCCTTCAAATGATGCGGCGCGGTGCTCGCGAGGAAGAAGGCGGCGACGGCGGGGGTCTGGGACTCTGTCGCCTGCCAGTAGGTCGAGTTCTTGCGCGCCACGGCGATCTCGATCGGGGAGATCGGCTTGCCGCCCACGAGGGGATTGAAGTGCCGGGTCCACTCCTCGCTGAAGAGGCCGATGTTCAAGAAGACCCGGTTCAGAGCGCCCAGGGCGCCCACCGAGTCGCTGCCGTCCTTCAGGATGCGCGGCACGAGGACGGTCGAGGGCGCTTGGAAGAATTCGGTGAGCGGGCCGGACTTGACGAAGTCGTTGAACTGCGCGTTGTTCAAGCCGCCACCCGCGAGCGTCTCTTTCCCCCAGCGCTTGCCCTGCGCGAGCCGGGGCCCGAGGTTGTAGAGGGCGTTCATCGTCCGCGGGTTGTTGATGTAGTCGGTCGAGATCAAAGAGGTGTCCAGGGCTCCCGGCCGCGAGGTGTGGAAGAGCTGGAAGGCGAAGCTCGTGGGGTCCGATTCCCAGCTGAAGATGCGGTCGACCCAGAAGTACTGCGCGCCCACGTTCGAGCTCAGGTCCGCCCACTGCGGGTGCTCCGGGTCGGCGGGGGGGTGGACCGGGTTCGGACCGATGTGGCAGAAGCCGCACGACATGCCGACCCGGTAGGGCTTCACGAGGTCCTTGGAGAAGTAGTAGGTGGGATCTTTGTAGTAGCGCTCCGCGTCCCACTTCTTGGCCGCCGTCTCGTCGAACGCCGGGTTGGGGAAGAGCCGCAGGCCGGCGATGCCGGTGGCCCAGCCGTAGTAGGAGCCCACCGGCAGGTTCTTGCCTCGGGCGCCGATCGCGACCCCCGGGTAGGCCTTCTCGTTTTCGAAGGGATCGGCCGGGCAGTCCGGGCGGCGCTTGTCGAGCCAGAGGCCGAAGCGGTTCGGGTCGGGGCCGGTCGCCTTCTCGAAGCAGGGCTCGTTGACGAGCCCCAGGTACTGCCAGCGAGTGTCGCGGCTGAACTTGAGCGACGGGTGCGAGGAGATGGTTTTGAGGAAGTCCAGGGTGCCGACGCTCCTGGCCGAAATGTCGTCCCAGAAGCGGTCGTTCCCCCCGGTCCACACGTTCCAGGTGTTGCGCCCCTTGATCGCGTCGGCCGAGAGCGCGACGCCGCTGTCCATGTCATGGAAGTAGTCCTCGCCCGCGGCGGGGAACGACGCCACCTCCCGCTTCACGGTCCGGGCCTCGTCCAGGACCCCGCTGGCCGGGCCGCTGGTCGGGCCGGTAACCTTGCCTCGGTCCTCGGAGCGGTGGTGGCAGCCCGGGAGGGCGAGGGCGATCAGGCAGAACGGAATCAGGCTGCCAAGGATGCGCGGGACGTTCCTGGTCATGGGGATTGGCTCCTCGCCGGTCCACCCGAGCTCCGGCCGGTTGGTGCTTTGATTCATAAAATTTTACCACGACCTCCCGGCGGGAAGGCAACGATCCCCGGGCTCTTTTCCGTGTTTGACAGAAGTCGCTGGACTTCCATAGACTACAGGAGCCTTAAGCAGGTAAGCAAAGGTTGCCCGCGCCCGCCCGGTCCGGGTTGGGAGGGGCCCGGAACCGAGGAGGCGACGACCATGGCCTACGACGTACCGCAGCTCTTGACGATGTCCCAAGCCCAGCTCGACGAGCTGTTCACGAACAGCACGGCGGGCGAGATCCCCAACGGCGAGGCGGAAGGGACGGCCATCATCGCCCCGGGCACCCACTACACCCACGAGATCGCCAAGCTCATCAACCACTTCGCGTGGCAGGGCAAGAACTTCGACGCCCAGAAGGGCGTGCTCAAGAACCGCATCCTCCCCTTAGGCTTCAACGCCATCCTCGCCAAGGTCTACAAGGGGACGAGCTGGCTGGACAACAAGGAGTGCATCGTCCTCGACTACTCCGAGACGTCCCTCGTGGCGCACTGGATCCGCGACGAGATCCGCCAGATCGGGCCCGGCCTGTACCTCGGCAAGGTCTATTGGGAGAAGAAGCGGCTGATCGACTTCGCGCTGACGTTCAAGTGACGTGAGGTAAGATCGGCGGCATCACCCATCACTGGCGGCACGCCGACGACCCGGAGCGGAGGGGGATGACCATCTGGTCGATCTTTCCGCACCATACCCGCTACTTCGAGCCGGGGAAGGCAAGCTTCATGGTGAACTACCGGGTCGCTGACCTCGACGCCCTTCTCGCCAAGCTCGCGCCGCCGGAGAGCTGAAATGGCCTCCGATCCTCCCGAAGTCTGGCTGCGCGGCCCGGTCGCGGACGTTCCTCCCCTCCTGCAGCCGGTAGCGCATGCACTGCTCCAGGCCGCTGAGGACGTGCGCGGAGCCGTCGCCCCGCTTTCGGCGGCTCACCTCTGGGCTCGTCCCGGTGGGGCACCCTCGGTGGGGTTCCACGTCCGCCATGCCGCGGGCAGCCTCGATCGGCTCTTCACCTATGCTCGCGGCGAGGCCCTCTCGGCGGAGCAGCGCACCTTCCTGGCGAACGAGGCGGAGCCCGGAGCTTCGCCGCCCCGGGCGACCGCGCTCGCCGAGGATTTCGAGCGCCAGGTCGGCCGCGCCCTGGCCCAGCTCCGCGCCACGGCGGAATCGACGCTCCTCGAAGCCCGGGGTGTCGGCCGTCTCCAACTGCCCTCGACCGTGCTCGGACTCTTAGTCCACGCCGCCGAGCACACGCAGCGGCATGTGGGACAGATCCTCACGACGGCGAAGATCGTGCAGGCTCGCGGGCCGGAGCCGGCGTAGAAGGCTTTGCCTGGCACGGGAGCCGGACGACGCCCTACGGAGCGAGACGAAGCCGCGAGGACGGAGATGAAGCCTTGGTGACCGAGACGAAGGCTTCGCGATGGAGACGAAGCCTTGGCGATGGAGATGAACGCCTGGGGATGGAGACGAAGCCTTGGGGATGGAGACGGAGCCTTGGGGATGGAGACGAAGCCGTCAGGATGGAGACGAAGCCTTCGTCTCGTTCCGTAAGGCGTGCGCTCGGCTACTACAGTGCAGGTGATCCCGCGTCTTCCTTCCCGCTCGTCATCCTGAGCTTGCGAAGGATCTGGGTGGGGGCTGCGCGGGATATCAGGAGCTTCGCTCGAAGCGAGGCAGAACTTGAGAACCGCCTACGTGGCCGCCGTGGGGATTCCACGGAGTAAGATCAGCGGCAGAACCAAAGGGGGCAATCCATGGCAAAGGTAACCGGACTCGGCGGGATCTTCTTCAAGGCGGAGGACCCCGGGAAACAGTACGAGTGGTACGAGAAGCACCTGGGGATCACCCGCGAGCCGGACGGCACGGGGGCGATGTTTCACTGGCGGCACGCCGACGACCCGGAACGGCCGGGAATGACCATCTGGTCGATCTTCCCGCACCATACCCGCTACTTCGAGCCGGGGAAGGCGAGCTTCATGGTGAACTACCGGGTCGATGACCTCGACGCCCTCCTCGCCAAGCTCGCGGAGGCGGGGGCCGCGATCGATCCCAAGCGCGAGGAGTACGAGTACGGCAAGTTCGCGTGGATCTCCGATCCCGAGGGGAACCGCATCGAGCTCTGGGAACCGCCGCCGGAGAGCTGAAGTGGCGGCCTCCGATCCTCCGCGGCCCGAGCGGGACCGGCGGCCTTCCTCGGAGCCCCCTGTGTTACGCTTTCCGCGGCATGCCCCTTTCTGTTCCCGCGGCGATCCTCTGGGGCGCCGCGTTCGCTCTCGCGGCGACGCCCGGCGTCCGGCCGGCCGACCCTTCCGGAGCCAAGAGCTGCAAAGTCGAGCAGGTGCGCCCCGAGCAGGGCGAGCGCCGCGCCCGGTTCATCGGCTGGCTCAAGACCCATCGAGCGAAGTCCGACTGGCCGGAAGAGACGGACTTCGAGGGCCCCGAGCCGCGGATCGATAACTACCTCCTCCACATCGTCGACATCGACAACGACGGCCGGGATGAGTACGTTCTGAGCGACGTCGGGGGCACCGCGAACATCCTGGCGTTCTCGGTGTTCCGTCCCTCGGGCGACGGCTGGACGCCGGAGGAGACACCCTTCGAGCCGGGGATCCGGGAGTGGGCCGAAGTGCGGCCTAGGGGATTGCAACTCTTCGTGCGGTTCTGCGGCAAGACCTACGTCAACCTGCTTGGCGGACAGGGCCCCAATTACTTCCGGGACACCCAGATCTGGGAGGGCAGCGAGGTGCGGCCGGTCTGCGACGCCCCTTGGCTCAAGGAGCAGCGGCGTTACTTCCAGAGCCTCTTCGACCACCAGCTCTACGACGAGGCCTACGCTTTCCTGGCCGGGGCCAGGGATTCCTGCAAGGCGGCCGAGGATCGGGAGACGCTGCTCTGGATGGAGAGCGATCTCGCCCTCACGGGCTTCAAGATGGGCACCTATGACACCTGCCTGGGGCACGTCGCCGCCGCCCGGAAGAGCCCGGGCTTCGCGAGCGCCGGCAAGAGCCTGCGCCGGGCGCTCGCGGCGAACGCGACCCTCTGCGGCAAGGCCAAGGCGAAGGGGCCGAGCCACGACTACGACTTCTCCTGGCTCCGCGAGCTCGGCCACGATCCCGAGACGCCGTACGCCCTCGACCCCCGGTTCAACGGCCTGCTGTCAGCCGTGGCCCCCGACGTCCGCCTGGAAGACGGCGAGCTCTTCCGCGATGTCTTGAAGCTCGGAGTGTGGGTGCCCGAGCCGACCCGGTGGATCGACAAGCGGTACGTCCTCCTCTTCGGCTGGGAGCCCCACAACCCCGGCAACCGCGGCTTCATCTGGATCGACATGGTCACCAGGCGGAGTATCGTCGGAAATACCCAGGTGATGGGCTCGAAGACCTTCCGTTTCGCGAGCGTGCCCCACGAGTTCTGGGATCAGCTGGGTCGGCACGGAATCCATGTGAAGTACCTGGAACCCGGCGGAGAGTGGAGAGAGATCGAGACGCCGTGAGGCGTCGCGTGAGCCACCCACCCTCTCGCGTTGCGTGCCCCCCTTCCCAACGGCTAGGATGAGCGGGCGCCGGGCCGCCCGCGGGCCGGCTGCAGTCTTCGAGGCCGGGCTCCCGGCCGCCCCAGACCCGAAGAGGAGATCCGAGAGATGTCGAATGCCATCGTACCCGTTCCCGTGCCGGTCAACGAGCCGGTGCGTTCCTATGCCCCCGGCTCTTCCGACCGGGCCTCCTTGAAGAAGCGGCTCGACGAGATGATGGGCGAGCAGATCGACATCCCCATCGTTATCGGCGGCAAAGAGATCCGGACCGGCGATACCGGCAAGTCGGTCTGCCCGCACGACCACGGCCACGTCCTCGCCACCTACCACCAGGCCGGGGCCAAGGAGGTCGAGCTGGCGGCCAAGGCCGCGAAGGAGGCCTGGCACGAGTGGTCGGAGATGGACTGGGAGGACCGGCTCTCGGTCTTCCTCCGCGCCGCCGACCTCCTGACCGGCCCCTGGCGCGACACCGCCAACGGCGCCACCATGCTCAACCAGTCGAAGACCGTCTTCCAGGCCGAGATCGACGCCGTCTGCGAGCTCGCCGACTTCTGGCGCTTCAACTCCTATTTCGCGACGGTCCTCTACAGGGACCAGCCGGGGTCCCCTCCCGGGGTGTGGAACCGGGTCGAGTACCGGGCGCTCGAAGGGTTCGTCTTCGCCGTCTCGCCCTTCAACTTCACCTCGATCGGCGGCAACCTGCCGACCGCGCCGGCGATCATGGGCTGCACGGCGCTCTGGAAGCCGGCCTCGACCTCGGTCTTCTCGAACTACTTCCTCTTGAAGGTCCTCGAAGCGGCGGGGCTGCCGCCGGGGGTCGTCAACTTCCTGCCCGGCAAGGCGAGCAAGGTGGGGGACCCGGTCCTCGCCCATCCCGACTTCGCGGGCATCCACTTCACCGGCTCGACTCCGGTCTTCCAGCAGATGTGGAAGACGATCGGCGAGAACATCCCCAAGTACCGCTCCTACCCGCGGATCGTGGGGGAGACCGGGGGCAAGAACTTCGTCTTCGCCCACCCTTCGGCGGACCCGGCGGCGCTCGTCACCGCCCTCGTCCGCGGCTCCTTCGAGTACCAGGGGCAGAAGTGCTCGGCCGGCTCCCGAGCGTACGTCCCGCGCTCGCTCTGGCCGGAGGTCGAGAAGCGCCTGCGGGAGATGATCGGCGAGGTCAAGATGGGGACGCCGCTCGACTTCCGCAACTTCGTGGCGGCGGTGATCGACGAGAACTCCTTCGACCGCATCGCGGGCTACATCGACTTTGCGCGAAATTCGAGCGACGCCGAGGTGCTGATCGGCGGCAAGGTCGACAAGTCGAAGGGCTACTTCATCGAGCCCACGGTCGTCCTCACCCGGGACCCGCGCTTCAAGCTGATGCAGGAGGAGATCTTCGGGCCGGTGTTGACGATCTTCGTCTACGAGGACGGCGACATGGAGAAGACCCTGGAGCTGGTCGACACGACGAGCCCCTACGCCCTGACCGGCGCCATCTTCGCCGAGGACCGGCGGGTGATCGCCAAGCTCGCCAAGGCCCTTCGCCACTCGGCCGGCAACTTCTACATCAACGACAAGCCGACCGGAGCGGTCGTCGGCCAGCAGCCCTTCGGCGGCGCCCGCGCCTCGGGCACCAACGACAAGGCCGGCTCCATGGCCAACCTCCTGCGCTGGACCTCGCAACGGGCGATCAAGGAAAACTTCGTAGCGCCGAAGGACTTCCGGTATCCGTTCATGGGGGCGGAGTAGGGGGGCGTTCCTTGGGGCGAGGCCCTGCCCGGAGATAAATCTCCGGGCTATGAGCTACGCCGGATGAATCCGGCTTCGAAGAGATTAAGCTGCGGGTAAAGCCGGATTTATCCGGCGCAACTCATAGCCCGGGCATTCATGCCCGGGTGGGGGCGGCGACCGCCACTATCGGTGGATCTCGGGATTCGGTACCGGCTGCAGGTGAGCCCAAGCCTCGTCCTCCTCAGGCCGGTTCCAATCCGAGAGCGCCGCTTCGCTGAGGAGCGCGGTCGCATCGGGATGAGCGAGGGGCTCTTCCTTTGGGATGGTCACGACGTCTACCCCTCCGGCATCTCCACCCGCCGCTTCTCGGGGTCCGGCTGCTCCCGGTAGAGGATGATGACGTGACCGATCATCCCTACCGCCGCGGCGCCCGTTTTCTCCTCGACACGGCGGGTGAGGTCCTGCTTCTCCTCCTTCGTGCCCGGGGCGTGCACCTTGATCAGCTCGTGGATGTCCAAGGCCGCGTCGATCTCTTTGAGGGCACCCTCGGTCAGGCCCTGCTTGCCGATCCGCACGAGGGGTTTCAGGCTGTGCGCCTGGCCACGGAGGTACTTGCGCTGGGCGCCGGTCAGGTTCGTCATGGCGGGGGACAGTAGCACGGCCCGGCTTGCGCTAGGATACGGGCCGCCCCGATGAACCGCTACATCTGTATCCACGGCCATTTCTACCAGCCGCCGCGGGAGAACCCGTGGCTGGAGACGGTCGAGGTGCAGGACTCGGCCTACCCCTACCACGACTGGAACGAGCGCATCGCCGCCGAGTGCTACGGCCCCAACGCCCTCGCCCGCATCCTCGACGGCGAGGGGCGGATCGAGCGGATCGTCAACAACTACGCGCGGATCAGCTTCAACTTCGGCCCCACCCTCCTCTCCTGGATGGAGACCCGGACCCCGGAGGTCTACGGCGCCGTGCTGGCCGCCGACCGGCTGGGGCGGGAGCGCTTCTCGGGCCACGGCGGCGCCCTGGCGCAGGGCTACCATCACATGATACTGCCGCTCGCCAACCGGCGCGACAAGCGGACCCAGATCCTCTGGGGCCTGGCGGACTTCGAGCACCGCTTCGGCCGCCCCGCCGAGGGTTTCTGGCTGCCGGAGACGGCGGTCGACATCGAGAGCCTGGAGATCCTGGCCGAGCTGGGGGTCCGCTTCACCCTCTTGGAGCCCCTCCAGGCCCGCCGCTTCCGGCCGCTCATCGCGGGGAAGGACGGCGACTGGCAGGAGGCCCGGGGAGCCCTCGACAGCCGGGTGCCCTACCGGCTCAACCTCCCCTCCGGCCGCACTCTCGACCTCTTCTTCTACGACGGCGCCATCTCGCGCTCGATCGCCTTCGACGGCCTGCTCGCGAACGGCGAGGCCCTGGTCGGCCGGCTCCTCGGCGCCTTCTCCTCCGCCCCCGAGAACGGCCGGCCGGAGCTCGTCCACATCGCGACCGACGGCGAGACCTACGGCCACCATCACCGCTACGGCGACATGGCCTTGGCCTACGCCCTCCGCCGGATCGAGGAGGACGGCGCGGTCGACCTCACCAACTACGGCGAGATCCTGGAGCGCCATCCGCCGGAGATGGAGGTCGAGATCGCCGAGGACACCTCCTGGAGCTGCGCCCACGGGATTGAGCGCTGGCGGAGCGACTGCGGCTGCTCGACCGGCGGCCAGGCCGGGTGGAACCAGGCCTGGCGGGCGCCGCTCCGCGCCGCTCTCGACGGTCTGCGGGACGAGCTTGCCGTCTCCTACGAGGCGGCGGCGGGGGAGATCTTCGCCGACCCCTGGGCGGCCCGTGACGGCTACGTCGAAGTCCTCCTCGACCGCTCGGAGGAGAGCGTCGGGGGCTTTCTCTCCCGGCAGGCCCGGGGCGATCGAGGGGATCTCGGCGAGGCCGAGCGCAGCCGGGCGCTCAAGCTTCTGGAGCTCGAGCGCCAGACCCTCCTCATGTACACGAGCTGCGGCTGGTTCTTCAACGACCTCGCGGGAATCGAGACCGTCCAGGTCCTGCGCTACGCCGGCCGGGCGGTGCAGCTCGCCCAGGAGCTTTTCGGCGATCCCATCGAGGAGCGGTTCCTCACCCGGCTGGAGAAGGCGAAGAGCAACCTGCCCGAGGAGGGGGACGGGCGGCGGATCTACGAGCGGCACGTGCGACCCTCGTTCGTGGGGCTGCCGCAGGTCGCGGCGCACTACGCCGTAACCTCGGTCTTCGAGGAGATGCCGCGGCGGGCCCGCGTCTACTGCTACTCGGTCGAGTGCCAAGAGGACCGGCGGTTCGTGGCCGGCCGGGCGCGGCTCGCCTTTGGCCGGCTCAGAGTCGCCTCCGAGGTCACCGCGGAGGCGGCCCGGCTCTCCTTCGCCGTCCTCCACTTCGGCGACCACAACGTCAACGCCGCGGTGCGCGAGCATGAGTCGGAAGATGAAGCCTACGAGCGGCTGGTGGAGGAGGCTGGCCGGGCCTTCGAGCGGGCCGACTTCCCGCAGGTGGTGCGCCTTCTCGACCGCCACTTCGGGGACGTCCCCTACTCGCTCAAGTCGCTCTTCAGGGACGACCAGCGGCGGCTCCTCGACCGCATCCTCGCCGCCACGCGGGACGAGGTCGAGGCCGAGTTCCGCCAGCTCTACCGCCGGCATGGTCCCCTCTTGCGCTTCCTCTCCGACCTCGAAAGCCCGCTCCCCGAGGAGTTCCGGGTTCCCGCCGAGCTGGTGGTCAACGCCGACCTCAAGCGTGCCCTGGCCGCCCCCGGAGCCGACCTCGCCGAGGTCCGCCGCCTCCTCGACGAGGCGCGCGCCCTGGGATTGAAACTCGACGGCGCCGGCCTCGGGTATGCCCTCGGTCAGGGGCTCGGTCACCTGATCGGGCGCCTCCGCGAGCGGCCGGACGAGCCCGGCCTCCTGGAACGCCTGGAGACGGCCGCCACGCTCGCAGTCTCGCGCCCCTTCGAGGCCGATCTCTGGAGCACCCAGAACGTCTACTACGAGCTGCTCCAGACCCTCTATCCCGAGCGTCGGGCGCGAGGGGAGGCGGGGGAAGAGGAGGCGGCGCGGTGGGTCGAGCGCTTCCGGGTTCTGGGCGAGCGGCTGCGGGTGCGGGTGGAATAGGCCCGCTTACTCGTCACCCAGAATCGCCGCCCACCAGGGCCGGAGGGGATTCAATGGACCGGGTCGGTACGTGGCCCTTTCAGAGATCCGGCGCAGCAGGGCAGCCATTTCACGGTCGCTCGGCCTCGTGATCTCCTGCCACTCGCGGAGCAGCTCCAGGGTGCCCGTCAACCGGAGCGCCGGATGAGCTCCGGATAGAATCCTGCGAGCTTTACGATCGTCCGTCGCCAGCACATAGGAACGATAGACAGCCAGTGCAGCCGCCTCGGCTTCGCCGTCCCCCATCCGGGCAGCCAATTGCACGAAGATGACCGTTTCTTCCTCGTGGTCCAGCCGCGCTTCCGTGATTAACCCTTGTTCGATCAGCGGCTGAAGATCAACCGGCTCTCGTTCGTCAGAACCCGGGACGGCCAGCCATTGGGCTTCACTCCGTGCCCGAGTTCCGATGACAAAACGATAGGACAGATCGTTGAGGAGATCGGCAGCGCGGTTCGTGGCGGAGAAGTTGAGTGTGCAGCAGGCATCCAGCATCACCGTGTCGTCCATCGTCGTTCCCGGGTTCCTGTCTTAACCCCCGCTTCTTATCCCAACCAGCGTCTCGCCGAGGTCGAGCTCGAGCTGACCCGTTTCTCCTTCCAGGGTCACCTCGGTCTGGGATTTGACCTCCTCGACCATTTGCCGGGCTCGTTGCCGGTCCGTGTGAAGAATTTCGGTGAGCTCGCCTTCGGTGAGCTTCTCGTCTTCGTAGGCTTGGACCGCCAGCGTCAAGTAACGCCGGGGGAGCATCTGCTCCGCGAGGCTGGCGCGGATGCCCGGCAGCCGTCTGGCCTCGCCCAGGTGGAACCTGCTCTCCTTCAGCCGCTGCCAGGTTCCTACCGGGAGGAGACGGAGGTCTTCGCTACGCAGGAGCAACGCCTCGAACGAAACACCATAAAGCTCGGCGAAATCGAGGAGCGCCGCCGGTGTCACCTGGCCCGCGGTACGCAGCAGGTCATGGAATCGCCGCCTCAGGCTGGAAGCCGGCATCAGGAACGCTTTGGCAAAGTGATCGGCCAGCCGCTCTTTTCGCGAGATCCGCCGGTCCGTGCGCGGGACGGAGATCTCCGCTTCGTAGCGGTGCACGAGGAAATGGGCGTACTCGTGACAGAGAGACCAGAGCTGGCGTCCGGGTGGGTGCTGCCGCTGGATCGCGATCAATCCCCCTAGCTCTTCGGTGAAGAGGAACAGCCCGCTCACTCGCGCGGGCAGGTCGATCGAAAAAATGCGGAGCCCTAGATCGGCTTCCAGGAGATCGCGCAGGTGAGGGACGGGGCCCTCTCCGAGGCCCAGACGATTCCGCTCGCGGTCGGCGACCTGCTCCGCGGCCTCGACCGGGTCGAGGTGGCTGATGTCATAGACGAGAGGGTAGTTTCGCGGGAGGGGCGCATGCAGGAGCTCTTCCAGCTCCAAGTAGTGCTCCGCCAGCCGTTGCAGCAGCGCCACCGCAAGGTCCAACTTAGGGTTCTCCGCGTACGCCTCAGAGGATGCGGCGCGGAAGTGCGGGATGAAGTCCCGGATGGGCAACCGCTGCCGCAGCAGCTCGTGGACCGACCGCCCATACAGCTCAGCCAGCCGAATCAGCTCACGCGGCTGGGCGGAACGCTCACCTTTCTCGATCGCCATATAGGTAGGGCGCGACAGGCCGAGCGTCTCGGCCGCCTCCTGTTGGGTGAGATTCCGCGCCTTGCGAGCCTCCTGGAGCCGCGCGCCGAGGACCCGAGGATCGAGATCCTGAGGAGAGGCGTCACCGTTCATGGGCCGATTTTCCATTCGAGAGTTCAGATTGCCTCATCGACTTGACTTTGTCAATCCTTCGAGAGACGCCCGGCCCGTCCCTTGCACGCCCTCTCCCGACGTGCCCAAGCCCCTCGCGACCTACCGGCTGCAGCTCCACGCGGGCTTCGGGTTCGCCGAGGCCGCCGCCATCGCTCCCTACCTCCGCGACCTCGGGGTGAGCCATGCCTACTGCTCTCCCTATCTCCAGGCGGCGGCGGGGAGCACCCATGGCTACGACGTGATCGACCCCTCCCGGGTGAACGAGGAGCTGGGCGGAGAGGAGGGGCACGCCCGGTTCTGCCAGGCGTTGGGGCAGGCGGAGCTCGGGCAGGTGCTCGACATCGTTCCCAACCACATGTCGATCGACCCCAAGGGCGGCGAGCAGAGGAACGCCTGGTGGTGGGACGTCCTGGAGAACGGCCCGGCCTCCCGCTACGCCGCCTACTTCGACGTCGACTGGGATCCGCCCCAGGCCAGGCTCCGCAACACCGTCCTCCTGCCGATCCTGGGCGACCATTACGGCCGGGTTCTCGAAGCGGGCGAGCTGCGCCTGGTCCGCGCGGGAGGCGGCTTCGAGATCCATTACTTCGAGCACCGGATGCCGGTCGCCCCGCGCTCGCTCGACAGCCTCCTCGCCGAGGCCGCCCGGCGCCGCGGCTCGCCCGACCTCGCCTTTATCGCCGATGCCCTCGGCCGGCTCCCCATCTCCACGGCGACCGACCGCGAGAGCGTCCTCGTCCGCCACCGGGACAAGGAGGTCCTCCGCGGCCAGCTCGCCCGGTTGTGCGAGGAGAGGCCGGAAATCGCGGCAGCGGTCGATGTCATGGTCGCCGAGGTCAATGCCGACCCCGACCGGCTGGACGCCCTCCTCGATCGCCAGAACTACCGCCCGGCCTTCTGGCGGACCGCCGGGCGCGAGCTCGACTACCGGCGCTTCTTCGACGTCCACAGCCTCGTGGGCCTGCGAGCGGAGGACGAGCGGGTCTTCTCGGACACCCACGCACGGATCCTCGACTGGGTGGCGAGGGGAGTCCTCGACGGCCTGCGGGTCGACCATCCGGACGGCCTCTACGATCCGAAGGGCTATTTCGAGCGCCTGCGCCAGCGGGCCCCCGGAGCGTACGTGGTGGCCGAGAAGATCCTCGAGCCCGGCGAGCGCCTGCCCGCCGATTGGCCCATCGAGGGGACGACCGGCTACGACTTCCTGAACCTCGTGAACGGGCTTTTCGTGGACCCGGCGGGGGAGGGGCCCCTGACCGACCTCGCGGCCGAGGTCTCGGGGGAGAGCGCCGCCTGGCCGGAGATCGTGCGGGCCAAGAAGCACCTGGTCTTGGAACAGCTCCTGGCGAGCGACGTCAACCGCCTGGCCGAGGTATTCCTCGCGGTCTGCGAGCGCCACCGCCGGCACCGCGACTACACCTGCTTCGAGCTGCGCCAGGCCCTGGCCGAGGTGGCGGCCTGCTTCCCGGTCTACCGCACCTACTTACGCGCCCGGGAGCATGCGATCCGAGAGGAAGACATCCTCTATATAAATGAAGCGATCGGCACCGCCCAGGACCGGCGGAGCGATCTCCCGGCCGACCTCTTCGACTTCCTCCGCGACCTCCTGGCCCTCAAGGTCAGCGGTGAGGTCGAGGCGGAGCTCGCCCTGCGCTTCCAGCAGCTCACCGGCCCGGTCATGGCCAAGGGGGTGGAGGACACGGCGTTCTACACCTTCCTTCGCCTGACCTCCTTGAACGAGGTGGGGGGCGACCCCGGCCGCTTCGGAGTGTCGCCGGTA
>JAXDLD010000238.1:0-3374 GCA_034666805.1 Acidobacteriota bacterium | reverse complement strand
TCTTACCAGCTCTTTTCGCGGCGCTAAAAGAGCCTGTTGCCGCCCTACCAGCTCTTTTCCGGGCCCTGTCAGCTCTTTTCAGGGCGTTAAAACCGGTGCTTCGCTGCCTACCTGCTCTTTTAGCGGCTCAACAGGTGGCGGGCGATCACCAGGCGCTGCATTTCGCTCGTCCCCTCGTAGATCGTCGTCACTCGCACGTCGCGGTAGAGGCGGGAAATCTCGTAGTCCTGGTGGAAACCGTTGCCGCCATGGATCTGCAGGCTCTCAGCGCAGGCCCGGTTGGCGGCCTCGCTGGCGTAGAGCTTGGCCTGGGCGGCCAGGCGGCCGGCATGCTTCTGGTAGGCCGGATTCTCGGAGACGCTCGCCGCGTAGTGGGTCAAGGCACGGGCGGCGGCGAGCTCGGTCGAGATCTGGGCGATCTTCATCTGGATCGCCTGGTGCTCGGCGATGGGGACGCCGAACTGTTTGCGGTCCTTGGCGTAGGCCACCGCGAGCTCCAACGCCCGCTGGTGGATGCCGAGCGCCTGGGCGGCGATCCCCAGACGCGAGTGGTCGAGGGTGGCGAAGGCGAGCTTCAGCCCCTGCCCCTCCTCCCCCACCAGGTTGGCCGCCGGGATCCGGCAGTCGGTGAAGAGGAGCGGGGCGGTGCGCGAGGCGCGGAGGCCCATCTTCTCCTCCGGCTTGCCGACGGCGAAACCCGGGGCATCGGAAGGCACGGCGAAGGCCGAGAGGCCGCGCTTGCCCGCCGCTGGATCGGTAATGGCCACGACGAAGTACCAGGAGGCGTAGCCGGCGTTGGTGATCCAGGCCTTCTCGCCGTTCAAGACCCAGGAGTCGCCGTCCCGCCGGGCCGTCGTCCGCAGGCTTCCGGCGTCGCTCCCCGAGCCCGGCTCGGTCAACCCCAGGCCGCCGAGCTGCCCGCCGGAGGCGAGGCCCGGCAGGACCTTCCGCTTCAGGGCCTCGCTGCCGAATTGGACGATCGGCCAGCAGCAGACCGAGTTGGTGACGCTCATGGTCACCGCCGTCGACGGGCAGACCCGGGCGATCTCCTCGACCGCCAGGACGTAGGTCAGCGGATCGACCCCCGCCCCGCCGTACTCCTCGGGGACGAGCATCCCGAGAAGCCCCAGCTCCCCCATCTCGGCCAGGATCTCCTCCGGGAAGCGGTGCTCACGGTCGCGCTCCTCCACTCCAGGCCGGATGCGCTCCTTGGCGAAGCGCCGCACCTGCTCCACCAGGAGCTCCTGCTCCTCGGTCAAGGAGAAGTCGATGCCGGAGCGGCTCCGGGTCTCGGGCTCGGGCGAAGGGATGAGGGCGGCTACCATCTTCTCTCTCTTAAGCCTTGTGGAGCACCCAGTCGGCGATCACCATCTTCTGGATCTCGGAGGTCCCCTCGTAGATCTCGGTGATCCGGGCGTCCCGGAAGTAGCGCTCGACGTTATACTCCTTGGTGTAGCCGTAGCCACCATGGATCTGGAGGGCCTTGTTGGTCACCCGCTGCGCCATCTCCGAGGCGTAGAGCTTGGCGTGCGCCGCCTCCAGGGTGTAGCGCTTCTGGTTCTCCTTCGCCCAGGCCGCCTTCCAGGTCAGGAGGCGGGCGGCGTCGATCTCGGTCGCCATGTCGGCCAGGTAGAACTGGATGGCCTGGAAGTCGGAGAGGTGCTTGCCGAACTGCTCGCGCTCCTGGGCGTAGGCGAGGGCCTCCTCGAAGGCCCCCTGGGCGATGCCCACCGCTTGGGCGGCGATGCCGATCCGGCCCCCGTCGAGCGTGCTCATGGCGATCTTGAAGCCGTCCCCCTCCTCGCCGAGGCGGTTCTTGGCCGGCACCCGCATGTCGGCGAAGGCGAGCTCGGTCGTGCCGGAGGCGTTCACCCCGAGCTTGAACTCGTGGGTGCCGTGGCTGTAGCCGGGAGTATTCGCGGGAACCAGGAAGGCGGTGATCCCCTTGTGCTTCTTCTCCAGGTCGATGCTGGCGAAGACCAAGGCCACGTCGGCGTCGGTGCCGTTGGTGATGAAGATCTTGTTGCCGTTCAAGACATAATCGTCGCCGTCCCGCCGGGCGGTCGAGCGGAGGGAGGCGGCGTCGCTCCCGGCGCCGGGCTCGGTGAGGGCGAAGCAGCCGAGCTTCTTGCCCGCCGCGAGCGGGGTCAAGAACTCCTTCTTCTGCTCCTCGCTGCCGAACTTCAGGATCGGGTCGCAGACCAGCGAGTTGTTGACCGAGAGGATGACGCCGGAGGTGGCGCAGACGCGGCTCACCTCCTCGATCACGAGGGCGTAGGCCATGGGGTCCATCCCCGCCCCGCCGTACTCCTCGGGGATGGCGACCCCGGTCAGGCCCAGCTCGCCGGCCTGGTCGAAGAAGCCGCGCGGGAACTCGCCGGTCTCGTCGATCTCCTTGGCCCGCGGCTTGACGACCTCCTCGGCGAACCGGCGGACGGTGTCGCGCAGCAGCTTCTGCTCGTCGTTGAGCTCGATCTCCATGTCTCTTCCTTACAGGTAGGGGCGCCGGAGCGGCGCGGTCGGGGGCACCCTGTGGAGCGCCCGGGGGATCGTAGCACAGGCCCCGGGTGTTCCCAGTTGGGCCGACTTGGTACAGAATGGGCCCGCCATGGCCAACGAACCGCTACGCTACACCGAGACCGAGGTCAGAAGCTTCCTCCCCACCGGCTGGGACCTCGTGGGCGCGCCCCAAGGGAGCTGGGACGAGAAGAAGAAGAGCTGGCGCGCCACGATCATCGACAACGTCGACTTCGACTGGCCGGTGGTGGTGCCGGCGAGCGATGCCACGAAGCTCGGGCGGATCGAGGCTTTGCGGCGGGCGTTCGACCGGGTGTATCGGGAACGGCTGGGCTAAAGGCTCTCTCCCTCAAGTCCCAGCCGCTCCGAACCAGCGGTCCAAGTCCGGAGCGGCCTGCCCATGCGAGGCAGGGCAGGCATAGAACGGCTGCCCTCGCTTTTACTGCCCCTCCGTGCGAACGTGCTCCGCCGTGTTCGATGGAAGGTACCAGGCTCTTACGAGTACATTCTTATAAGTGGTAGAAATTGCACAGCTCTTCCGCGAAGATTTCGACCCCCACGCGTACCAGATCGCCCGCGCCCCAATGGAGTTGCGCAGCGGAGAACCAAGATACGGCTCTTTGTAACTCAGTCAGCTTGTACCGCCCTGCGTTGCGGACTTTTTGGCGCAAGGTGTTGGCATCAAGGTCCGCCCAGATATAGACATCGAGATCGAATTCATGATCTTTGATCGCTATGGGTACGGACCGGAGTTGAGCCCTGACGCTGTTGACGTGCATGCTTAGGTGGCGAGCGAGTACAAGCAAATGAAGCAGAGGATTCTCGGAGCCTGTAATCTTTAGGTGTGGACAGGGTTT
>JAXDLD010000237.1:0-5720 GCA_034666805.1 Acidobacteriota bacterium | reverse complement strand
CTCGAAGTAGAAGTGCCCGGCGTGCTTGACGACCGCGCTGTCGGTGACCGGGCCGGGGACCATGACGCGGACGTCGACCCCCCGCTTGACGGCGTCGGAGAGCAGCTCGACCACGTCGTCGCCGGGGATGAAGTAGGGGTTCTGGATGATCAGCTCGCGCTTGGCGGTGGCGATGGCGATCTTGATCAGCACCTCCAGGTGGGAGACCCCGCCGCGCGGTGAGCTGGCGACCATGTGCGCGCGGATCGTCCCGGCGTTCGGCTGGCGCGGGAAGTAGCGCGGCCCCACCAGGGCCTCGCCCACGGTTTCCCCCCAGTGCTGGGCGAAGGTCGACTGGGCGGTGTTGACGATCGGCCCCAGGAGCCGCACGCCGGTGTCGCGCCAGTGTTGCGCATCCTGGCCGTTGCCGGTCCACTCGGCGGCGATGCCGTGGCCGAAGAGGTAGGCCACGTGGCCGTCGATGACCGCGACCTTGCGGTGGGTGCGGTTGTTGACATAGCCGAACTCGGAGAGCCGGAAGGGGTGATACCGGGTCGCCTTCACCCCGGCGCGCTGCATCTCCTCGAACTGGTGATCTTCCATCTTGGTCGAGCCGAAGGAGTCGACGATCAGCCGCACCTCGACCCCCTGGCGCGCCTTTTCCTCCAGGATGGCGGCGACCTTCTCGGTGATCTTCCCCTTCCACCAGACGTAGGTCTCCAGGTGGATGGTCTTCTTGGCGGCGAGGACGTCGGCCAGGAAGCGGGGGAAGAAGCCGTCGCCGTTCTCGAGCACCTCGACGCTGTTGCCGGCCAGCACGTCCGCCTGGGTCATCCCGGCGATCGAGGGCAGCGCCTCCATGAAGTCGTCGACCCCGCGCACCCGGACGTGCGGCGTCACCTGCCGCCCCTTGGACCAGGCCCAGAGGAAGAGCACGGCCATGAAGACGAGGGTGACGATCGCCATCCAGAGCGGCACCTCGATCAGGAGCCGCCCCTTGCTGTCCCGCGGACGCGGGCCCTTCTTCTTCGCTGCCGCCTTGGCCATGACCTCCCCCTCCTCACGCCTCGCGGCGCAGCTCGACGACCACGGGCCAGTGGTCCGACGGTCCGACGCGGAGCACCCGCGAGGCGACCGTCGTCCATCCCGGGTCGGCGAAGACGTAATCGATGCGCTGCCGGGTCATCCGGTGGGTGCCGGCGAGCCCGCCGCAGGCGCGGAAGAGCTCCGAGGCCATGAGGTGGCGGAGCTCCGGCGCCTCGGGCGGGGCGTTCAAGTCCCCGACGAGGACGAAGGGCGCCGCCGTGGCCTGAAGACGGCGGCTGAGCTCCAGGACCTGAGCGCCGCGCGCCGCGCTGCCGAACCTTCCCCAGGCGGCCAGATGGGTGACGAGGAAGTGGACGTCGGCGCCGCGCACGGTGACCCGCGAGGCGAGGACCGTCCGCGGCTCCCCGCTCCCCGGGAGAGCGTGGACCGTCGACTCCCGCACCTCCCCCGCCGCCAGGAGGACGTTGCCGAACTCACCCTTGCCGCTGTCGAAGCTCTTGCCGAAGGAGAGCTCCATTCCGGTCAGCCGGGCCAGGGTCTCGGCCTGGTCCTGGAACCGCGCCAGCCAGGTGCCGCGATGGACCTCCTGGAGCCCCACGACGTCCGGCCGCTCGCGCTCGATCACCCGCGCGATCCGTTCGAGGTAGCGGCCGGCGACGAGGGCGGCGTGGCCGCCGACGTTGTAGGACATCACCTTGAGGTCGACCGTGGGCACTGCGGGCAGGCAGCTAGCAAGTTTCGGACCAGGAGGGGGCGGGTATCGGAGCTTGAGCGCCGCGCTCCGCGAGGGAAGCTCCCTTTCTAACGGGGAGACACCCGGCGCCCACTCGCCCTGTCATTGTCGGCGCGGGCCTGCCGCCGAGTTCCCGGCGTCACGCAGACGACGTCGTTCTCGAAGGCGTCGCGCCATACGTAACCGACCCGACAGGAATTCGGCCCATACTGCCCCGCCGGGTCGCGGCGCCCCGCGGCGAGACGATTGTCCTCCGCCGCCTGCCGCCGGGTCTCGGGGGTGACGCAGACGTGATCCCCAGGCCGGGCTTCGCGCCAGACGAAGCCCTCCTTGCAGGTATCCGAGACCAGGGCCGCCGGCTTGGGATCGACCCGTTGCTGGTTGGAAGCGGGAGCAGGAACGACGGTGCTCGCGGTGCTCGTCGCAGGATTCTCAAGGACCGGAGAGGGATTCACCGTTGAGACGGCGGCGTCCCCGTGGTCCACGGGACGCTCTTTGCTCGAGGGAGTCGCCACAGGGGCGGAAACGGGAAGGTCTCGCTGGGCGGCTTTCCACCCCAGCCATCCCACTCCCGGCAGCGCCATGAGAGCGAGGAGGACCATCCAGGCCGCCGGCCTCATCGTTCTTCCCGCCGGTGTCGGCGGAAGGGGGGAAGCGGGAGAGGGGCGCGGCACCGGCTCTCCGGGGGGCGCGGTGCCCCCGGCGGACGGGAAAGGCTCGAGTTCCTGGAGCACCGCCTCGATCGTATGGATCAGGCGGTCCACGTCGTAGGCCCAGCGGGCGTCGCTCAGCTCGATTGCGTTGCGCCGCGCCAGCTTGGCGAGATCCGGCGGCAACTCCTCCACCCGCGGCATGGAGGCGCCCTGCACCAGGACCGGAATGACCCGGATCTTCCGGTCGAGCGCCGTCGCCACCTCCAAGCGGACGAAATCCGCCGGGTCGTCCAGCCGTCGGCGGCCGGTCGCGTCCGTGGCACCCAGCCACTCGTGGCCGATCAGCACGATCAAAACCTCGCAGGCGCCCACCGCCTGCTGGATGGCCTCGACGAAGTCCACGCCGGGCTCCAGGGTATCGACATCCATGAACACCCGGCCCGGGAACCGGCCGCTCAGGCGGTCGAAGAGCCTTCCCGCGTGGCCGGCGCTGTCCTCACGACGATAGTTGACGAAAATGTTCGCGGATCGCTCTGCCGGCTTCTCGCTCATGGCTTCCTCCAGCCACCCTGGGCTCCATCATAGGCGAGGAGCGAGTCGCAGTGTTACAGAATAGAAAAAGGAGAGGCGACAGCCCCGATGGACCTTGAGGTTTTCCGTGACCGTCCGCATAAGTAGGAGGGAACGGCTCCCGGCGCGAAAAGCAGCGGGAGCCGGGAGGGCACCGACCTCTACGGCCGGATCAGCAGAAGTTGGTCGTGCAGGTGTAGTTGTCGCAGGTGGCGCAGGTCGCCTGACCATCGCTGAACTGGCAGCGCAGAGTGTATCCGCCGGCCGCGCGCGAGAGCGCGTTTTTGTCGAGGTTCACCAGCGTCTCCCGGTGAAGCGCGAGCTTCTTTGTGAACTTTTTCTTCAAGCTGCTCTCCTTTCGTGGCTCTACAGCCCTTTCTTATAAGAATGCACGCTGGATGCCAAACGCGCTATGGCACTGGCGGCTTGCTCGATTTCTCTCCCTCGACCGCCGCCTCTTTGCGCTTCAGGAGATCGATCGGGTTCACCCCGTCGACCGCGCCGCGACCGTCGATCCACGCCTGGGTGCACTCGCCGCAGGGCGAATCCTTCATCACCATGTCGCGGCAGTGGCACTCGCCGCGGCGCAGGAGACATTCGTTGCAGGCCGGCTTGATGCAGCAGCTGTAGTGCCCCTGGGCCGCGAGGTTGTCCTTCGTCTCCTCGGCCTCGCCGCGGACCTGCGCCGTCTGCGCGTCGCTCCGGAGCTTCTTGAACTCGGGCGGGGCGGGCTTGACCGGCACCGGGGCAGCCTGCGCCTTGCGGGCGGGCGCCGGGGCGTGCTGGTAGTTGTAGGCGGCGCAGCCGGCAAGCGGCGAGAGTGCGAGGAGGGCGGCAGCTAGGAAGGCCAACGCGCTCTGGGTTCTCTGCATGGGTACGGCTCCGATCAGAAGTCGAAGTAGCGGACGAGGTTGAAGCCGAGCCGGACGTCCCCCGACTTGAAGCCGGCCGCGGAGTCGCCCCCGGCGTACTGGTCGACGGTCGTCGCCCGCGAGTTGCCGAGGACGAGCGAGAACAGATGCGCGCCGATCGGCTTCGCCAGGGCCACGTGCCAGGCGGCGACGCTGGTGCCGAGGTCGTGGTTCTTGGGCACGTATTCGGCCTCCAGGTAGCTGCCGCCGGGAAGGCCCACGGTGCCGCCCACGGGGAGGGTGACGGCGTTCCTCAGTAGTGGTGTGTCGCGCACCCAGGTGGGGGCGACGAAGAGGTTGACGCCGTGGCCGAAGGAGCGCGCGAGGAGGAGTTGGGCGAAGGGGCGGCGCGGGTCGGCGGCGCCCTGCTGGCGGAGGAGATCGGTGCCGGCCCGCACGGCGAGCGAGAGGGGCACCCGCGCCGCCTGCTCCAGGAAGAGGTACTTTCCCGAAAGCTCGAAGTCTTTCTGGAAGGAGGAGCGGAAGACCGCCAGGTCGAGGTGCTTCGTCACCCCCAGGGCAAGGCCGATCCCCACGTCCGCCCCGCTGTCCAGCCCCCAGAGGTTCGAGGAGCCGGCCGAGACCGTCTGCTGGAAGCGGTGGTTGAAGAGCACCTCGACCCGCCGGGCGCCGAGGGTGAACGGGGTGGGCAGGTCGATCAGCTTGGTGCCCAGGGGGTCGCGCCGGACCGGCGCGTAGGGGCTCTCCGACTCCTGGGCCCCGAGACGGCGGGTGCCTGGCGATCCGGCGAGCAGGACCGCCAGCAGGGCGAACGTGCGGAAGCTCTTCATTCCCACCTCAGTTGTTCGGCGCGCCGGCGCGGATCCAGGCGGCGATTCCGTCGATCTGCGCCGAGGTCAGGAAGGGCGGCCCGTCCTGCGGCATGCGGGTGCCGCTGATGTCGGCGTCGCCGCGGATCTTTTTGAGGAGATAGCTGTGCTCCGGGTCGCCCGGCGCGATCCGGGACAGCCCCGGGTTCTCCTGGGCGGGATGGTTGACGATCTGGGCGTAGCTCGCCCCCGCCTCCAGGACCATCCCGCCCGACGCCGCGGACCGCGCGTGGCAGCCGGCCTTGGCGCAGGTGGGGGTGAAGACCTGGGTCTGGATCTGGGTGAAGGTGAGCGCCTGGACGCCGGGACCCGGAGCGGGGCCCGGCGCGGTGGGCGATTTGACCGTGCCGCAGGCGGCGACGAGCAGGGCGGCGAGGGCGAGAACGAACGGAGCGATCTTACGGACAGGTCGCGAAGGCATTGGTGTCCTGGACCGGCGAGGCCGCGTGGTTCAGAGCGTTGGTGTAGGTCTTCACCTGGCCGCTACGGGTGTCGGTCACGGTCAAGGTGAACTGCACGTTGGTGGTCGCGGCGAAGAAGACCCAGTAGTGGTTGCCGAGGGCCGGGACGCAGGCGTTGAGCACCTTGACCAGCATCTCGATGTTGCTCGGGTCGATGAAGTAGAAGAGCCCCGACTGCGGCGCCGAGGCCAGGGGAACCGCGACCGCGTTGCCGCTGCCGCTCGACTGCGAGGACCAGGCGACCTCGGCCTTGAAACGGCCGCCCTCCCCCAGGCAGAGGGTGTTGGGGCCGGGAACGCAGGGCGTCCCCGGGGCGGCCTGGACGATCACCCGGCCGCTCATCCCGACCCCGCCGGGCCCGCCGTGCTCCTCGCAGTGATAGAGGTAGGTGCCGGGCTGGGTGAAGGAGCGGGTCACGGACCACGGGTTTCCCGAAGGAGCGCCATGGCCGCCCTCGCCGTCGCAGCCGTCGGCGCAGCGGAAGCTGCCGTCGTCGGCGGTCACGTTGTGGAAGCCGCCGGCGTTGGTGAAGCGGA
>JAXDLD010000236.1:0-8163 GCA_034666805.1 Acidobacteriota bacterium | reverse complement strand
AGGACGTTTTCGAACGAGATCTCGGTCGCCGAGAGCCACTGATGGTCGAAGTCGCCGGCATAGAACGTCCCCAGGAGCCGGTCCTCCTCGGCCGTCGTCTCGCGGCGGAGCTCCCCGACCCGCGCGGCGAGGATGAGGCCGTGCATCGCATACTGCTCCGCGCCGGGCCTCCTCCCCCCCGCGTTGGCCGGCAGGGTGACCTGCCGGCCGAGGATCGTCGTCTCGACGGTCCTGCCGTCCGGCGAGCGTCGCCCGCGGATACGATTAGCGTAGGGCAGCAGGATGGCCCCGCCGAAGAGGTAGGAGTGGTTCCCCGGGAACGGCTCCGCGTCTTCGTCCAGGAGCTGGCGGGCCTTCTCCAGGGGGGGAGCGTCGAGGAGGTCGATCGCGCCCCGCGAGGGGAGATGCGCCCGGATCTGGAGGGTCATCATCCCTCGCCCGGGGAGGATCTCGGCGGCCAGGAAGGCGGGCCGGCTCGGGTCCGCCGGCCGCGGCCGTTCGAGGGTGACGACCGGCGCGCCGCCGATTTCAATGGAGCTGGGTTCGGGCATCGGGGGATTTCGAGCTGCAAATACCTGGCCCGCTAGGCGGTCCGGCGCAGGACCCAGGTCGTCATGCAGCGCTGATCCTGGACCACCGTGGTCTTCAACGGATCGAGCAGGACGCCGCCGAGCTCCGCGGTGAGCGCGAGGAGATACGGCTCATCGACGAGGAAGCGCTCGGAGCCATCCAGGAGGGCGAAGCGGCGGTCGCCGAGCGGCGTGAAGCGGTGCTCCATGCCGATGGACGAGGCCAGGCGGCAGAAGAAGAGGCCGTTCGGCTTGACGAGACGCCAGGTGCCCTGGAGCATGGCCCGGAAATGGGCCTCGTCGCGCGCGAAGTGGAGGACGGCGTTGCTGATCACGATGTCCGCCGCGCCATCGGGGAAGCTGCTCGACTCCAGGGGCTCGGCCCGGAAGCTCGACTCCGGGAGTCGCGGCGCGAGCTGGTGGGCGAGGGACCGCACGGCGCGGATCGCCGCCGGGTCCTGGTCGACGCCAGAGACGTCGTAGCCCTGGCGCAGGAAGAAGACCAGGTTCCGCCCCTGGCCGCAGCCGGCGTCGAGCACCGTCATCCCGGGAGCGATCCGCCCCCGGAGGAGCTGATCGAAGAGGTAGATGTCGATCGGTCCGCAGAGGGACGCGAGATCGATCACGCGAGGTCGATCACGGCGCCCTAGCCGCCGATACGCTCGTAGGTGCCCGAGCCGGCACCGGCGCCGCCAGCCCCGCCGGCGAGGATGAACCAGCCGATGATCTTGTCGTCGAGCTCGCGCAGACGGGTTGCCACCAGGTTGCAGAGAATCTTGAGCAGGCGTAAGGAAGAGATCTTGTTGATGTCCAGGATGCCGGTCAGCACCTCGCTCGGGATGGCGAGGACGACCGCCCCGCCGTCGTCGGCCTTGGCGTCGGCCGAGCGCGGCTGGTGTTCGATCAACGCCATCTCGCCGAAGTAGTCGCCGCGTTCGAGGAAGGCCAGGGCCTCCTCGCCAGCCCCCGGGATGTACTTGCTGATCATGATCCGGCCTTCGAGCACGACGTACATCTCGGTGGCGGTCTCGCCTTCGCGGAAGAGGACCTTCTGCGGCGGCAGTTTCTTCTCCTTCGAGAGCGAAGTGAGGAAGTTGATCTCCAGGTTCGAGAGCTTCTGCTCCTGGAAGAGCTTGCGCTTCGAGGCCAAGTCGATCCGGAACTCGCCCGAGGCGTCGAGCTTGGGCGGCGTCTGGGTGGTCGCCGGCTTCCCGGTCTCGGAGAAGAACTGGGTGAGCTTGTCGTTGGTGTGGCGGAGCTTCTTCGACAGGCTCTTCCAGAAGGTCCAGTAGAGGGCGAGGGTGATCCGCTGGTCCTGCTCCATCAGGGCCTGGAGGGCGAGCGGGTTCAGGGTCAGGAGGTCGGTGTCCGAGAGGGTCACCGCGTCCCCCGACCGGGTGTTGCGGTCGATGAAGCTGGTCTCGCCGAAGAGGTCCCCCGGTTCGAGCTCCGCCAGGTTGAAGTTGCCGTAGGGGGTCTTCCTCTGGATACGGACGCCGCCGCTCTCGATCAGGTAGGCGTCGACCGTCGGTTCGCCCTCGCGCACGATCATGACGCCGGCGGGGAAACGGTTGCGCGACACACACTGTCCGAGCTGTTCGAGCTGCGGTTCGGAGAAGTGGGCGAACAGGTCCCACCGGCGCAGAAGGTACGGGATGCTCAAAGTGGCTCTATTGTAGCGGAATCAGGTCCTCTCCCACGCACGACTTTGAGGCGCCGCCGCGCGGCCGGCACTCCGGGCCCAGGAAGCGCGCTCGGAATCGCCCTCGGCCTCCCACAGGGCGGCGGCTTCGAGGAACCACTCGGCGAAGAGAGGCTCCCCCTCTCCGAGGTCGGTTTTGAGCTTGGTTTCGAGGGGGGCCTCGACCTCGTCGAAGAGCCGGCGGGCGGTCGCGGTGTCCCCCTGGCGGAGGGCGAGCCAGGCGCGGTGGAGGGTGATCGACTCGGCGAGGTCGGAGCGCCGGGCGGCGGCCTTGGAGAAATCCTCCAGGGCGGCGACCGTGTCGCCGGAGTAGGCGGCGACGAGCCCGCTCTCCAGCCAGGCCTCGCCGTCCTCGGGGTCGGCGGCGAGGAGCCGGCCGAGGAGCTCCCGCGCGCGGTCGAGGTCCAGGAGGTGCTTGGCCGCCACGGCGGCGGCGTAGAGCTCGTCGCGCTCGGGGTGAGGCCCGTCGGTGCGGGCCGCGGCCAGGGCGGCGGCGAAGTGGCCGCGGCCGAGCTCCTGGACGGCCAGGCTGGTGCCCGAGCGCTTGAGGCCGGACCACAGGAGGAACGCGCCCGCCGCGATGGCGAGGAGCAGGGCGCCGAGGAAGAGGCTTTCGAAGGAGGGCATATCCGAGATGGGGTCTCAGCCCGGGAGGAGGAGCTGGGCGGGGCGCAGGTGGGTCCAGACCCTTTCCTCCACCTGGTCGAGCCAGCCCGCGCGGGCATCCGGGGAGAGGTGGAGGGCGGCGAGGCCGCGTTCCCCCAGCTCGCGCGCCAGCCTCTCCTCGACGGCGAGCTGGAAGCCGGGGTCGGGAGAGCGCACCCCATCGGGGTTGGGCTGGGCGACGACGGGGACGTGCACGAGGAGATCGTACCCTCTCATCCAGGCGGCGAGCAGGCTTTCGAGGCTCTCCTCGCGGCCGGCGGCTAAGAGGAGGTAGACGTAATTGTCGAGGAGGCTCCGGTCGCAGATCACCACGGGATAGCGCGCCTGGGCCACCAGCTCCTCGGCGATCTGGGTATGGAGAATCCACTCCTGGGCGGCGACCGAGGTCTCCTCGTTGATGGGCAGCGGGCAGCGCCGCGCCACCTCGTGCACCACCTCGACCGCCAGGTCGCGCGCCTTCAAGCGCGCCGCGAGGCCGTAGCAAAGGGTCGTCTTGCCGACCCCGTGGCTGCCGATGAAGGCGAGCTTGAAGCGGGCCCCTAAGTCCATGCAGGGATTGTAAGGCTTGAGGCCAGAGTCTCCTCCAGTATCCCCAGCGCCACTCCGAGCTGCTCCGTCCCGATGTTGAGCGGCGGCACGATCTGGGCAACCTTCCCCTCCGGCCCACCGGCGAGGAGGAGGACCCCTCGCGCCAGGGCCTGGGCCACCAGCCGCTTGGCCGCCTGCCGCGAGGCCAGCTCGATCCCCCAGAGGAGACCGCGGCCGCGCACGGCGGCGACCTCCGGGAAGCGCTCCTTCCAGGTGAAGAGCCTCTTCCCAAGCTCCTCGCCGAGGGTGGCCGCCCGCGCCGGGAGATCCTCTTCTATAAGGACGTCGAGCACGGCCAGGGCGGCGGCGCAGGCCAGGGGGTTGCCGAGAAAGGTCGAGGTGTGGAGAGCCTCGCCCGGGACCTCCCAGCAGCGGAATAGCGTCCGCCGCCCGAGGACCGCGGCGATCGGCATCCCTCCCCCCAGGGCCTTGCCGCAGCAGAGGAGGTCGGGGACCACGCCTTCCGGCTCGACCGCGAAGAGGCTGCCGGTACGGCCGAAGCCGGTGAAGACCTCGTCGGCGATCAGGGGGACGGAATGGGTGCGGCAGAGGGCGGCGACCGCCGCGAGCCAGCCCGGCGGCGGGACGAGCACCCCCTCCCGGCCCACGATGGGCTCCAGGAGAACGCCGGCGACGTCGCCCCGGGCCAGCTCGCGCTCGACCTCCGGCGGCGGGGCGCCGTAGGGGAGCCGGGTGAGGTGCGGGTGGAGGTGCTGGGCGAACGGGCGGCGGAACTCCGGGCGGGAGGTGGCGGCCAGGGCCCCGAGGGTCACCCCGTGATAGGCCGGCTCGAAGGCCAGGACCCGCGGCCGGCCGGTCGCCCCGGCAGCCAAGATCGCAGTCTTGATCGCCACCTCGACCGCCTCGGCCCCCGAGATAGCGAAGAAGACCTGGGCGTCGGGCATGGGTGCCAGGGCGGCGAGGCGGGAGGCGAGCTCGACCCGGCCGGGGTGAGCGTGGACGTCTCCCAGGCCGTGGAGGAGCCGGCCGCCCTGCGCGGCGAGCGCCGCCACCACCCGGGGGTGCCGGTGCCCCACCGCCGCCACCCCGAAGCCCGAGGTGAGGTCGATATAGAGGTTGCCGTCGACATCCAGGACGTTCGCCCCGAGCGCCTCCTCCCAGAGGATCGGCCCCTCTTGGGGAGATCGCCCGGGGACGACGGTGTTGACCCCCGGCGCCTCGACCTCGGCGAGCCGCCGCGCCAGCTCGCGGGCCCGCGGTCCCGGGGGGGGAGTGACGATCCGGGGCGGCTGGTCGCCCCGCGTGAGGCTCACATCTCCCGCCGGCCGAGGAGCGAGCGGCCGAGCGTCACCTCGTCGGTGTACTCGATGTCCCCGCCCACCGGCATGCCGAAGGCCAGGCGGGTGACCTTCAAGCCGCGGCCCTTGAGCAGCCGGGCGAGGTAGAGCGCCGTCGCCTCACCCTCGACGTTGGGGTTGGTGGCCAGGACGACCTCCTCGATCCCTTCGAGGCGTGTGAGGAGACCGGGGATCGCCAGCCGGTCGGGGCCGATCCCGCGGTGCGGTGAGAGAGCCCCCAGGAGCACGTGGTAGAGGCCGTGGTACTCGCCCGTCCGCTCCAGGGGCTCGATGTTGAACGGCTCCTCGACGATCAGGATCCGGGTCTGGTCGCGCTCGCCATCCGCGCAGTACCGGCAGGGGTCGACGGCGGTGATGGAGTTGCAGGAGGAGCAGTGGAAAAGCTTTTCCTTCACCTCGACGATGGCTTGGGCTAGCGCCTGGGCCTCGTCGAGCGGGACCTTCAGCAGGAAGTGGGCGAGGCGGGTCGCCGTCTTGGGGCCGATGCCCGGCAGGCGAGACAGCTCGCCCACCAGCCGGGCCAGGGGATCGGACACTAGAACAGGCCGGGCAGACTCGAGGCCATCGAGCCCATCTTGCCCTGCATGGTCTCTTCCACCCGCCGGCCCGCCTCGTTGACCGCGGCGATGATCAGGTCCTCGAGCATCGAGGGGTCCTCGCGGTCCATCACCTCGGGGTCGATCTTGCACCCGACGAGCTGCTTGTGGCCGCTCATCTTGACCGTCACCATGCCGCCGCCGACACTCGCCTCGACCACCGTTTCGGCAAGCTCGCGCTGCAGCTTCTCCTGCATCTCCTGAGCCTGCTTCATCAACTGACGCATACTGCTCATCGAGCTAATCCTCCCTCATGCCACTGCTGTGTTCCTCCACCTTTTCGACCCGCCCCTGGAAGATTTCGAGGACGGTCTGGATGGTGGGGTTCTCCGCGACCATTTCGAGCTTGACGCTGGCGATCTGCGGCTGCGCTGTTTTCTGCCCGCCCGCGCCCTCGACCAGGTGGACGGCGGTGCCGGGGCCCCAGGCCGTGGCCGCCGCCTGCTCCAACACCTGCCAGTTGCTGCCGCGACGGAGCTTGGCCTCGAGCCAGCCATCTCCCCGGGGGGAGACGATCTCCAGCCCACGCTCCCCGAAGCGCAGCTCCTCGGCGTGCTCCAGATAGCTGACCAGCGGCTGCTTCAGCCGGCTCACCTCGTCGAGGAAGACCTGCACGCGGTCGCCGTCCCTCTGTACGGATGCGGGTGCCGATAGGTTGCTTGGCGCGGCGGCCGGCGATGGTGTCGGCGCCGGCGGGATGGGCGAAGGGCGAGCGGCCGGCGCTGGCGCCGGCTCGGCGGGCTTCCTCGGCGGTGGCGGGGCGCTCTCGCGCGGGGCCTCCACGGGGGCGGGACGAGCGGCCTCGGGGGCTCTCGCGGGCGTCGGCGGCGCGGGCCGCGGGGACGGGCTCGCGGTACTCGCCGTGTTCGATCCCAGCGGGCTCCCGGCGAGGATCTCCTCGACCCGGCGGAGCTTGGGGAGCTCGGCGGCGCGCAGCCAGGCGATCTCGACCGCCAGGGCGCCGGTCTCGCTCCTCCGCACCGTCGCCTCGCTCTGCAGGAGCTGGTGGACGAGGCGCAGGAGGTTCTCGTAGCCGGCGCCGCGCGCGGTTTCCGCCAGGGTCTGCGCCTCCTCGGCCGGCAGGTCGACCTGGCCCGGATCGCCGCCCAGGGCGAGGTGGAGCGCGTCGCGGCAGAAGGCGAGGAACTGGCCGTAGACGTGGCGCGGGTCCCAGCCCTCGTCCTCGACCCGGCGGACGAGCGCGGCCACCCCGGCGCCGTTTCCCTCGACGATGGCCGAGAGGAGCTTGCCGAAGAGCGCCGTGTCGAGCCCGCCGAGGAGCCGGATCGCCTCCTCGTCCGAGATCGCGCCGGAGCCGAAGGTGGCGAGCTGGTCCAGGAGCGCCACGGCGTCCCGCACGCTCCCCTCGCCGGCGCGGGCGATCAGGCGGAGAGCCGTCTCGGTCGCCTGGATGTCCTCGGAGCCGCAGATCTCGCGCAGCAGGCTCGCCACCTCGATCGCCGGCACGCGCCGGAAGTGGAACTCCTGGCAGCGCGAGAGGATGGTCGCCGGCACCGCCTCGATCTCGGTGGTGGCGAAGATGAAGACGAGATGGGCCGGCGGCTCCTCGACGATCTTTAAAAGCGCGTCGAAGGCCTGGCGCGAGAGGCGGTGGACCTCGTCTAAGACGACGACCTTGTAGCGGTCGCGGGCCGGCCCGTACTTCAGGCTCTCGGTCAGCTCGCGCACCTGCTCGACCTTGGAGTAGGTGGCGGCGTCGACCTCGATGACGTCCATGTCCGAGCCACGGGTGATCTCGATGCAGGCCGTGCAGACGTTACAGGGGTCGGCGGCCGGCCCCTTCTCGCAGTTGAGCGCCTTGGCGAGCACGCGGGCAGCGGTCGTCTTCCCCACTCCGCGGATGCCGGAGAAGAGGTAGGCCTGGGCGATCCGCCCCTCCTTCAGGGCGTTGCGGAGAGCCGTGACGATCGGCCCCTGACCAACGAGACTGGAGAAGTTCTGCGGACGCCACTTGCGGGCGAGGACCTGGTAGGTCATGTACGTGGCGGCGCTGGCAACTCGGGCAACTCGGGCGATCCTGACGATCTTGGCGGCAGTGGTCGACGAAGGGTTCCGGTTTCCCTGCGGCACTCAACCGGCATACCTTATCGCTGCTCCCTTCCGGGCCTGACGAGGTTCGGTCGCGGCTGATGCACAGGACCCGAACCCTTCGCCGGCCACTGCCTGAGGACAGCCATGGTACGTCCTTAGGGTCGGGGATGTAAAGGCGGCTTGCCACTCGCCGCCCCGGGCGGTGGACCGGAAGCCTGGCCCGGGAGGCTCTGGTGGCGCGGAGAGCCTTCCCGGTTGGCCTCCACGGTGCGGAGCCGCATCGCGGAGGCGGACCTCGTGTTCGTGAGCGCGGCTTCGGCCTGGGAGGCCGCGATCAAGGTCTCCGTGGGCCGCCTCGAGCTCCCCGACACGGTGGAAGCGGGTGTGATCGCCAGCGGCTTCGAGAAGCTCCTCATCACGTTCTCTCACGCCGAGCGTGCCGCCGCCCTTCCTCCCCACCACCGGGACCCGTTCGATCGCATGCTGGTTGCACAGGCGCAGGCCGAGGGCTTGACCCTCGTCACCCACGACCGGGTTTTGGAATCCTACGACGTGGAGATCCTCTGGAGCTGACCCTGTAGCGGCGGCGTCGGCCACCACGAAGAGGCGAAGTCGAGCGGTGGGCAGCCGTGACCGCGTGCATGCAATCCATGATGACGCGCATGCAATCC
>JAXDLD010000235.1:0-12317 GCA_034666805.1 Acidobacteriota bacterium | reverse complement strand
GAGGCAGCTCGCGACCGGGCCCACCGTCGTCGGCACGAAGCTCGTGTCGACCGGATCGGGATCGGTCACGTCGACGGCGTAGTAGCCGCTGACGAAGCCCGCGGTCGTGCCGCCGCCGTTGGGCTTGCCCCCTTCGCGGAAGCCGCCGAGGAGCACGGTCCGCCACTCGCGGTCCGCGGCCGACGGTCCGGTTCCGGCGCTGTACTTGGGATCGATGAAGACGTCCTCCAGGCGCAGGGTGCTGTCGGTCGAGAAGATCTGCGTCGAGTTCCCGGGCGCCGACTGGTCGCGGAGGACCGGCATCGCCAGCCGGGGGATGTAGCCGAAGACCTCCGTACCCGTGCCGTCGGAGAAGTCCTTCTTGACGGTATCCCAGGTCCCGGCGTCGAAGGCGTGGATCTGGCCGTCGTTGGCGCCGAAGACCAGCATCTTCCTCCGCTTCCTGTGTTTCTCCGCGTAGCACCGGTAGCCCGGGTTGTCCGAAGGCTTGCTCGTGCAGGGCTTGCCGTTGCCGTAGAGGTCCGCGGCGTAGGTCAAGAAGTTGTCCGGGTTGCTGAAGAAGATCGGATCCGAGTGGAAGGTGTCGCCGAGGACGTATTGCTCGGAGAACGAGGTGGTGGTCGCGCCGATGGTGAAGGAGATGTTGGCCGTCTTCTGCTCCAGGGTGTCGACGATGATGTCCGTCGCGTCTTTTTTCGACGCCGGCAGGTTCAAGGGGTCGACGGTGAGCTTCAGGCCCTGCCAGAGGTCGATCCAGTCGGAACTCGGCGGGTTGCCGGCCGGCGGTGTGAAGGTGCGGAGCTGGCTGGGCACGTCGCCGGTTAGGTTGGCATAGGGATAGAAGACCCGCCGCTGGGTGGCGCCGTTGCCGATCTGAAAGTTGCCCGCCGCCGCCTGCGCCGGGGTGGGAGCCTGGGTCAGCAGGACCTTGCCGCCGTCCCAGAGCAGGCAGCTGCTCGGCTTGCTTAAGCTGCCGCAGGTGCGAGAGAGGTCGGGAGTGCCGGCCGAGGTGAGCGGCAGGGGCTTCAGGAAGGCGTTGACGTGGCCGTCCCAGATGCCCTGATCGCTCAAGGGGAAGAAGCTGGTCAGGAAGAGCTTGTCCGCGGTCTCCGCCTGCACCGAGGGGACGGCCGCCGAGGCGAAGGCGGTCGGGTTCTCCTGGATCGACCCGATGGCGCCCTCGATGTCGCGGATCAGGTCGGCCTTGGTCTGCGGGTAGAAGGGGACGCCGCTGCCGCCGTTCTGGGCGACGCACTTGAGCGTATTTCCGGTCGCGCTGGTCAGGCCGAAGCCGAGGATGAAGGTCGTCACCCCGTCGGTCTTCAAGTTCGCGGCCATCGTGCACCCGAGGCCGGCGTTGCAGGTCTCGTCGCCGTCGGTGATGAAGAGCACGTACTTCTTGCTGCAGGTGTAGAGGGGATCACCCGTCGACGTGTTGGAGGCGAGCGACACCCACCCCCCGGTGCAGGCGGTCGTCTGGGTGGTGCAGCCGGAGTACCACTGCCGGAAGGACTGGAGGGAGGCGCCGATGGGCGTCGCGCCGGAGCCCATCAGGGGGGCGTGGAGCGACTTGGCGACCACCGTGTCCTTGACGTTGCCGGTCGGGATGCGCAGGAAGTTCTCACCGGCCCACGGGGTGTTGTTGAAGTAGGGCGCGATCGAGAAGTCCGGTACGGCGTTGACGTCGAGCTCGAGGTTGGGCGCCATCCGCTTCTGGACGTCCAGGTTGTGATCGGTCTTCCAGTCGAGGGGGATGACGTCGCCGATGGTGAAGGTCGCGCCCCGCGGATCCGAGCTGTTGGTGGGCTGACGGACGGAGTAGCCGCTGGCGTTCGCGTCCGAGGCGCTGTCGGTGTTGGGGTCCCAGCCGTTACAGGTGCCGCCGGGCGAGCCCATGTCGTTGGCCGTGACCTGGGCGAAGTAATCGACGGCCGGCGGAGCCTCGTTCGGGTTGCCGCTGTTGCCCCCGATGTCCCAGGAGATGAAGTCGTGGATGAGGTTCCAGGTCACCAGGGTCGTGACCGGCGCCGCCGTCGTCGAGCAGTCCGCCTTGGTGCACTTGGCGACCGTGACGTTGGTGTGGATCGTCGGGTTGCCGAGCTTGTCCAACGCCATCGGCGCGTAGATCACCTTCCAGGTGCTGCCGCCCGACTTGACCCAGAAGGTCTGGGTCGTGGTGAAGGCAGCGTCGCCCTTGGGCAGACGCTGAACGCGGGCGAGCTGGTAGGGCTGGGTCAAGTCGGCGGGAGTGGTCGGGCCGCAGCCGGCCAGACCGTCGCCGGAGCCATTGGCGCAGGTCCATTGAAATCCGAAGACCTCCTGCGCGTCGACCGCCGGGTAGCTGCCGAAGCCGGTGATCGCGGGGCCCCCGTTGACCGCCTTGTAAAGCCAATGCTTGGCGCGCATCGACAGACCGTCCTGGTTGTAGGAGGCGAAGCCGAAGCTGATGTTGGAGATCCCGGAGACCGCCGTGGCGATCGCCTCCTTGGCCGAGTAGAGCTTCGAGTTGGGATCGTCGCCGTTGAGCGGCGTGAAGCAGTCGCCGGTCGGGCAGGCCGAGGCGGGATCGCAGATCTGGTTTCCAGCCGTATCGATCGAGCAGGTCGGGGGCGACCAGTTCATCGAGCCGGAAGTATCCAGAATGATGAAGACGTAGGGGTTCCCGGCCTGGGTCTTCAAGCTGTTGCGATCGTCTCCGGCCGCCGGCCCGGCGACGGCCAGGGCGGTGAGGACGAGAGCTGCCAGAGCGGGGGTCTTCAAACGTAGAATCTTGGGTAACATGACGCCTCCGAGTTGCTCGAGCGGCGAATCAGAAAAGGACCTTGGTCAGGTTGGGATTCAACGAGTCCGAGACCGCCGACGTGGGCGGGCTCGGGAAAGGCTGGAACTCGAACATCACTCCCACCGTCTTCTCGCCCAGGTTGGTGGCGGTGGGCGGCGGCGGATAGGCGCCCGCCCAGGACAGACGGTCGGCGGTGGCGTTGACGACGTGATTGACCTTGAAGAACTGCGGCACCCCGTTGGCGTTCGAGGGGCACCAGTTGCAGCGCGAGATGGCGATCGGGGTGAGAGCGGTGACGTGGACGATCTCGGCGATGTTGTTGCTCGCGCCGCCGGGGTTCGACTCCTTCAAGGTGAGGGTCTGCGGCGAGTAGTCGCGCGAGGTGAGCGTCTGCGCCGCGCCGACGCCGAGCCCGGAGTCGGCGGCGTAGAAGACACGGTTGATGGTCCGTTCGTTGGCGCCGATCTGGACCTCGTTCTGAGTGATCACCACGAGGGCGAGCCCTAAGATGGTGAGCACGAAGAGCGCGAGGAGCGCGATGACGTAGGAGCTGCCGCGCTCGCCGCGGCGGACGACGATCTCTTCTTTCCTCATCCCAGGTTCCTCACGTCGATGACGGTCTGCAGGAGCCGCCGCCTGAACATCAGGTTCTTGCCCACGTTGAAGGCGGAGGCGGCGTAGGAGTTGTCCTCGATCCCGATGACCAGGGGAGCCGTGTACTTGGGGTCCGGCCGGTCGGTGCGGACGAAGGTGTTGAGCCGGATGTAATAGAGGCTCCCGTTGCTCCAGTTCGCGATGTTGCCGATGGGGCTGTCGGCCGTGCTGTTGAACAGCCAGTCGTCGTTGTTGTCGGCGGTGTCGACGAGAGCGGTCGCCGTGCCGGCGCTGATCGACTGCGGGGCGGCAGCCGTCCCCGGCAGGTCGGAGTCGAAACCGAGCGCCACCTGGAGGTCCGTCACGTCGTCGGCGAGGTCGAGCGACAGGTTGGAGGCGTTGCTCGCGACATAGCCGGCCGTCGCGCCGGGGCCGTAGGGGTCGTTGATCCCCGGGAAGGTCCGGGCGCGGGAGAGCTTGGGGTTGAGCGCGGCGGCCTTGTCCTCGGGCGTCGCCCCGCCGGCCGGCGGGTTGTTCGAGAAGCTCCGCAGGTAGATCCGGTACTCCTCCAGGATGCCGACCTGAGAGACGCTGTTCATGGCGGCGGGGAAGACGCCGCCGGGGTCGAGCGCGTTGTAGGCCGCCGTGCGCACGCCGCCCAGGTACCGGAACCCGATCGTCACGGACACCGCGGGGTTCGTGACGTCCGACGTCGCCGGGCTGAGCTCGACGACGGCGTAGATCGAGTCGTCGATGGGGCTCACGAGGAGCAGGGCCTCGAGGACGTTCCCCTTGACCGCCGCGACCAAGGCATCCAGGGGCTGCGGGATGCCGCCGGAGATGCCGGTCGTGTTGTTGGGGGCGGTGGCGGGGATGACGATCGTCCCCGTCCCGGTCACCGGGTTGACGGTGAAGGAGGTGACCTGCGGCAGGACCTGGTAGAGCGGGGTCGAGAAGACCCCGCGCACCGTCAGCACGTCGCTCCCGGTGACGACGGGGGGCGAATTCGGTCCGGCGATCAGCGCTCCCGCGGGGACGTTGTCGCGCACCGAGACGGCGACCCCCTGCAAGGTGGCGTTGGCGTTGATGTCGGCCGGGAGCGCGGTCAGGGGGCCGACCGGCAGCCCGCCGCGGCCGACCATGCGGACGAGGCGCACCGTGTCGTACTGGGAGACGCGGAGCGACTGCTGCATGTCCGCCACGTTCGCCTGCACCCGCGACAGCTTGTTGCTGAAGTCGAAGAGCAGGAGGACGGCCAGGACCAGCTCGATCATGACGAAGAGGGCGACCACCATCTCGATGACGGTGAAGCCCGCCTCACCCCGCCTTCCGATCACGTTCTCTCGTCGCATGGGCCGGTCTCCGGTCAGAAGGCTTTGAGGGTCTGCAGCACGATGCGCTCGCCGACGCCCAGGATGCCGCCCGCCTTGCTGCTCTGGACGTTCACCGTGATCAGCTTGAGCTGGACGAAATTGGCCTGGGTGTTGCCGTCCAAGGGGGTGGTCGGCGAACCGTTGGTGAGGATGTCGTTTAACCCGTACTGCTGGACGATCGTGTTCCGGGTCCAGATGTTCACGGTGCCGGCGGCGGGCACGCCCGCCTGCCAGCCCTGGGACGGGTCGTTGATCTTGTTGTTGCCCGGCTTCCACCAGTCGTCCACCTTGAGCTGGTTCGACCCGCCGGGGACCTTCAGCAGGACGTTGTTGAAGGGCATCTGCAGGAGGTTCTCGACGTTCGTCTTGCTGAAGTTCGACGCCTGCGTCGAGTCGCTGCCGCGGGAGTTGTTGAGGATCGAGCTGGCGAAGAGCGGGATGATGCCGATCGCCACGATGAGCAGGATCGCCGTGGCGACCAGACCCTCGATGATGGTGAAGCCACGCTCCAGACCGGCCCCTGCCGGCGAGTTCTCGTTCATCTTCCAATCCTCCGAAACGGCTGTACCCCTCTAGAGCAAATCGGGTGCCCGCCTCACCGCCGGCCCGCCGTAGGCTCCTTACTCCTTCTGGGTGAGAGAGATAGCTGGCGATCCGGGGACCCGGACGGCGGACGGGGATCTCCGCCGGGTGCTACTTTGCGTAGCGGCTTTGTTCGACGAGGAGCTCGGCGGGAAAGAAGATCCGGGCCTCGGTACCGCCGCCCGGGCGGTCCTCCAGGCGGATGCGGCCGCCGTGCAGGTTGACCACCCGCTGGGCCACGGCGAGCCCCAGCCCCACCCCGCCCGGGCGGCCGGTGGCGAAGGGGTGAAAGAGCCGGCCTTTGAGCTCCGGCGGCACCCCGCGGCCGCGGTCGGCGATCGTCAGCTCCACAAAGTCCTCGCCCCGCCTCACCCGCACCTCGACCGGTCCCTCGCGGCCGGCCCCGCGCTCGGCCTCGGCGGCGTTCCTCAGGAGGTTGCCGAAGGCCCGTTCGAGGAGCTGCGGGTCGCCCTTCAGGTGGATGGAGTCCAAGTCCCCCGCGAGATCGACCGCGAGCCCGGAGAGGGCCGGGTCGGCCGCCGCCCGCCGCAGCAGCCGGCCGAGCGAGAGCTCCTCCGGCCGCGCCGTGCCCGGGCGGGCGAAGGCGAGAAAGTCGTTGAGCACCCTCTGGAGCTGGTCGGTCTCGTGCCGGATCTCGCCCAGATAGCCGGCCGCCGTGTCCGCCGCCGGCCCTCGTTCGAGGAGGGTCAGGTAGCCGGAGAGGGTGGCCAGGCTGTTGCGCAGCTCGTGGGCGACCCCGGCCGCCATCTCGCCGAGCTGGGCGAGGCTCTCGGCCAGCCGGCTCTCCTCCGCCTTCCGCCGCACCCCGGTCAGGTCGGCGAAGAGGACGAGGTAGCCGCGCACCGTGCGGTCGGCCTGGCGGCGGAGGGGGTGGACGGTGAGGCCGAGGGTGATCGCGGAGCCGCTCAAGGTGCACTCCTGGCGGTTCACCTCGCTCTCCTCGGCGATCGCCGAGGCGAGGAGGCCTTGGAGCTCGGGCTGGCCGGCGAGGAGGTCGGCCAGAGGGGTCCCGGGGCTGGGCGGGGGGGTGGCGGTGCCGAGGAGAGCGGCGCCCATCTCGTTGAGGGCGAGGACCCGCCCCTCCCGGTCGAGAAGGAGGAGACCGCTCTGGAGGCTCGCCGAGAGGGTCCGTTCGAGGGCGGCGATGTCGTCCTCCCCCGCCTCCTGGGGGGTGCGCGCGGCGAGGGCGGCCAGGGCGCGCTCGAAGGTGCCGAGGAGGAGGTCGACCTCGTCCTCTCCCCCCGTCGCGCCGTCGAGCTCCCCGACCTGGCGCGCCCGGAGGAGCAGGGTCTCGTAGGGGGCGAGGAGGTGGCGGAGGAAGAAGACGACGAGGACCAAGAGCGCGCCGTTGACCGCGAGGACCACGGCGGTGAGGATGCCGATCGCCCGGCGCTGGCCGGCGAGGGTCGCGGCCGGCAGCTCGACCCGCACGGCGCCGCCGCCGGGGAGCGGAGCGAAACCCACGACGGCGTCCGGGAGCCGCTCGTCCGGCCCGGCGCCGAACGGCTGGGTGACCGGCCGGCCGCCGGCCGCGGCCAGGGGGTTGGCCGGCGGCTCGCCGGCCGCGGCCAGGAGGCGGCCCGCGGGGTCGAGGACGGCGATCCCCCGCGCCCCGGGAGCCAGCGGTTGCAGCTTCGCTAGACCGGGGCCGGGACCTCCGGGATCGGCGGCGAGAGCCGCGGCGGCGGAGCGGGCCAGCCGCGCCGCCTCGTCCCGCCGCTCCTCGGTCAGCCGGGTGAGGGCGCTCCGGTAGGAGGCGAGGGTGAAGGTCGAGAGGACGACCAGGAGGACCAGGGCCGCGGGGAGGAGGATCAGCACCTCGCTCCGGAGCCCCAGTCGAGGTCGCCTGGGGCGGGGCCCCTGCCCCGAGCTCATTTGAGGAGCCCGAGGTAGGCGTCGACCAAGGGGACGCCGAAGAAGAGCGCGACGAGCGCCGCCAGGGCGAGGAAGGCGCCGAACGGCAGCTTGGCCTTCAAGCCCGCGCCGCTCCGCCGCGCCACCGCGAGCCCCACGACGGCCCCGGTGAGCGTCGAGACGAAGAGGGTGACGACCACCCCCTTCCAGCCGAGGAAGGCGCCGACCATGGCGAGCATCTTGACGTCCCCGAGCCCCATCCCCTCCTCGTGGCGCAGCAGGTACCAGGCGCCGGAGATGGCGAGGAGGATGCCGCCGCCCAGGAGCGCGCCGAGCGCTCCCCCGAGGAGGCCGCCGGCCCACGGGATCCAGAGCTGGAGGAGGAGCCCGAGGGCGATGCCGGGGAGGGTGATGCGGTCGGGCAGCAGCATGTGCTCGACGTCGATCGCCGCCAAAACGATCATCAGGCAGCAGAAGAGGATCGCGGCGAGCGTCTCGATCCGCAGGCCGAAGCGTTCCAGGCAGGCCAGGAAGAGGAGCCCGGTCAGGGCCTCGATCGCCGGGTAGCGCCAGGAGATGCCGGCGCCGCAGCTCCGGCAGCGGCCCCGGAGCAGCAGGTAGGAGACGACCGGCAGGTTGTCGAAGGCGCGGATCGCCGCCCCGCAGGAGGTGCAGCGCGAGCGCGGCCAGACCGTCGACACCCCGCGCGGGAGCCGGTAGACGACGACGTTCAGGTAGCTGCCGATGATCAGGCCGAGCACCGTGACGTAGACGGTGAGGAGGACGTGGAGGAGCACGGTGCGGGGATTCTACGCCATGGCAACCCAAGGCCCATTCCTAGGTCACGGACTCAGATTGGGAGCCTCAGGAGAGGCTCCGGAGGGTCGGCGCAAGGAGCGGATTGCAACCGAACCGCCCCGGCCAGTCACAGGTTTGCCGCGGTGGAGCACACGACTGGAGCGGAGCAGCTCTGGTTAGGGGCGGTTGAGAGGCTAACCGCCGCGGAGCAGAACCGTTTTGGGCGAGAGCAGATCCGCATCGCGGCGGAGCAGAGGTCAACTGCCGCGGAATGGAACTGCACCGCTCCGGTTGAGAACCGTTCCGCCGCAGATCAGAACGTCACCGCTCCAAACAAGAACCGTTCCGCCGCAAAACAGAACGTCACCGCTCCAAACAAGAACCGTTCCGCCGCAGATCAGAACGTCATCGCTCCAAACAAGAACGATTCCGCCGCAAAACAGAACGTCACCGCTCCAAACGAGAACGATTCCGCCGCAGATCAGAACGTCACCGCCGCAAAAGCGTAGGCGCCCGCTGCGGTGAAGATCTCGCCGCCGGCAATCAGGAACCGTTCCCCTCCCAATGGGAGGGCTCCCGCCGATCGCCCCCACCCGCCGTGCGCCGCAGATAGACCAGCGCCGCGATCCAGCCGAGAATCGCGGCGAGGCTCAAAGCCGCCCCCACCCCAACCCACGGATCGCTGTAGGCGAGGACCAGCCGGTGCTCGCCGGCCGGCAGCTCGACCCCGATCTGGCAGGCGGCCGTCGCCCAGGCGGGGACGGGTGCCGCGTCGACCGCGGCGTGCCAGCCGGGATCGAAGGTCGTGGCGAAGGTGAAGAAGGCGGTCGAGGCCGACCGGTAGCGGAGCGTCAGCCTCTCCCCGGAGTCGGCGAGGGCGAGGATCTCCGGCCGCGCCGGGTAGTCGACGATCGCCGGCGCTCGCTCGGGGCCCACGCAGTGCTCGTTCCGGTCGACGGCATAGGCCTGCTGCCGGGAGACCGCCAGGGCCGAGGCGTAGCTGGGATGGAAATTCACCCGCGCCACGAAGCGGTAGCGGGGGAGGACATAGGGATCGGGGACCGCCCGGGCCGGCCGCGGCGGCGCTCCGCCCTGAGCCTCGGCGAGCCACTCGGCCGGCGGCCGGCGGAGGAGGATCGTGCCGACGTTCCAGGCGCCGAGGAAGCGCCGGGCGAGGTCCGGCTGCTTCTCCTCCTCGGAACGGAGGACGACCAGGGCGAGCCGGGCCCAGCCTGTCAGCATCAAGTCGTAGTCCTCGTTGCCAGCATAGGAGAGGCCCCAGAGGGCGCCCGAGTAGGGGTCCAGGCGCTCGAGCTGGGTGCGGACGAGGGCGAGACCGGGATCGCCGCCCCGGAGTACAAGCTCGGGCTGGCCGGGAGGCATCGGCGGGACGTAGATCCGGTTCCGCGGTGGCAGGAGCGGCGCCGCGGCGGCCGGCGGGCGCTCGTAGGCGGCGACCGGCAGGGTGCGGATCAGGCCCTGGCCGTAGTGCCAGAGGTCGGCGGCCAAGAGGGCGACGGCGGCGGCGGCGAGGACCCGCCGGGGTGGCCAGGCGGCCCGGCAGAGGCCGAGGAGGAGCGCCACCGCCGCCGCCGTCCCGATCTCCCAGAAGCCTTCCGCGCGGAGGAAGGCGACGCCGCGGGCGACCGAGGCAGCGGTGGGGTGGGGAGAGCCGTGGGCGCGCACGATCCAGGGCGCCAGCGCCGGGCGCGCGTAGAGGAGGGCGGTCAGGGCCGTCGCCAGGGCGAGGAAGACGAGGGCGAGGGCCAGGGGGAAGTCGGCGCTCTCCCGCCTTCCGGCCTCCCGCTCGTCGAGCAGCCGCTGCCAGCCGAGGGCACCGGCGAAGACCAGGGCGGCGACGGCGAGGATGACGAACTTCTCCGGGAAGCGCAGCAGGCCGAGGGCCGGGACCGCCCGGCGCAGGGCCTCGTAGAGCGGGTTGTGCCGGCCGATGGCGAGGCCGGCCCCGAGGAGGGCGGCCAAAGCGAGCCCGGCACGCCGCGGGATGGGCCACTGGAGGAGCGCCGAGAGACCGAGGACGGCGAGGAGCAGGCCGGGGTAGATCGACAGCACGTACGGGTAGTCGCGGTCGTGCAGGTGCCAGCCGAAGTAGAGGTTCTCCTGGTCGCGGGCGGGGTCGCCGTAGAAGCGCGGGAAGACCAGCTCGATCAGGCGCTCGGGCGGCGCCGACCAGGTGGTGGCCTGGGCCGGCGGCAGCCCCCCCGAGCGCGGCGAGTCGGCCAGCCGTCCGAGGGTGGGGAGGAGCTGGACGAGGGCGAGGGCGATCGCTACGGCGACCGGCAGGGCTGCCGCCGCGAGGAGCCTCGGGAGAGCGGCCCGCTCCGGCCCCTGCCGGGAGCGGAGCGCGCTCCCCATCCGCGGCACGGCCAGGCAGAGGAGCCCGAAGCCGCTCACGAGGACCGTCGCCGGCTCGCCATTCAAGAGCTGAAGCGCGAGGGCGCCGCCGGCCCAGAGGGCGGCCTTCCACCGCTCGCGCCAGCTCGTGGCGCCGAGCGCCGCGTCCCCCCAGGCGAGGAGCCAGGGGAACCAGGCCATGCTGCAGAAAAGGGTGAAGGCGGAGATCAGGGAGAGCGAGGCGCCGCTCCCCGTATAGCCGAGAGCCGCCAGGGCCGCCGCCCCCCGCGAGCACCCCAGCCGGCGGGCGAGGTGGAAGGCCCCGGCGAAGGCGATGCCGGCATGGAGGACGACGAGGAGGGAGAGGGCGCGGGCCGGCGGCAGGGCGAGCACCAGCCAGCTCGGCGGGTAGAAGGCGGCGTAGCTCGGGTTCGAAAGGATCGGCTGGCCGCCGTTCAGGTACGGATTCCAGGGCGGCAGGCTGTGCGTGAGCGCGGCGAGCCGGGCGAAGGAGACCCGGAGCGGCAGATGGAAGAGGGCGATGTCGCGGTTGGCGAGCGCCCGGCCCGGGACGGCGAGCGGCGCGAAGAGTGCGGCCAGCCAGCCGAGAGCCAGGACCCAGGCCGCGAGGGCCGGCGGCGGTTTCAGCGCTCGGCCGTGGCCCACATGTTCAACCCGAGCTCGAAATAGCCGGAGCGGATCTTCTCCATGGCGAAATCCGCCTTGCCGAAATACCAGCCGAGGAGGGCCTGGGTGTAGGCGTAGACGTGCTCCTCGATCTCCTCGGCGGAGACCAGGCCGAGGCGCGCCATGCCGTGCAGCAGGCCGTCCGACCAGGCGGCGGGAGTGGTGATGATCACCCGCCCCTCCGGGGCGAGCACCCGGCGGACCTCGCGGAGCAGCTCGACCAGGCTGCCCGGGTCCAGATGCTCGACGACGGCCAAGAGGGTGACGGCCGAGAAGTGGCCGTCCGCGAACGGCAGGTGCGGCTCGGCGTTCAAGTTGAGCGTGTGCCAGCCGATCTCCAACCCGCCGGCCGGGCCGTTCGGCGCCGGGGGGAGCTGGTCGATGGCGTACTTCTCGCGAAACGAGGTGTGGGAGAGGAAGTACGGGTAGGACCCGCAGCCGATGTCCAGGATGCGGCCGGTCCGCAGCCGTTCCGGGATCAGCCGGTTCGCCACACGCGCGCGCTGCCGCGCGAGGAAGGGCTCAAGCAGGCCCTTGCCGCGGGTGAAGCGGGGCGTCTCTTCCGTCATGGGAAGGTGATCATAACCGAGACGACGTCCAGGCGCCCGGTGTCCCTAAGCGGGGGAGGAGTCTGCCCCCTCCGGCAGACTCCCCCCCCGACTGCAGGAGGTCTCCCCGCGGGAGACCTGCCGGGCCGGTCCCCCCGAACCGGCGACCTGTCAGGGGGTGGTCTTCTGCGGCCAGCGGACGAAAAAGCCGTCGGCCCAGAGGACGTCCTTGTCGTAATCCGTGGGATCGAAGTTGGTCACCGTGTACATCGTCCCCTCGGCGACCCCGTCGCGGCCCGGGCTGCGGATCGCCATCACCTGGCGCGCCGTGGGGGTCGCGGTCTTCAGGTAGAAGTCGTAGGGCCGCTTCCAGCCGTCCAGGTACGGCACGTCCTGCAGGTAGTCCGGCACGAGGACCGTCCGCAGGTCGGTCGACCGCAGCACGCTGCCGTAGCTCGTAAGGTCGACCGTGGTGGTGCCGGTCGCCCCGGCGGCCGCGGCGCCCACCTGGTCGGTCAACCAGGAGAACATGGCCGTGCCGACGATCCGCATGTCGGCGACCGTTCTCTTCTGCTTGGCCTTCTGCAACGCATCGAGCATGTTGGGGATCAGCATCGCCGCGATGATTCCGATGATGGCGATGACGATCAACAGCTCGATCAAGGTGAAGCCTGCCTGCGCCGAGCGCGACTTGGAACGCATCGTAATCCCCTCCCTCAAGCT
>JAXDLD010000234.1:0-10653 GCA_034666805.1 Acidobacteriota bacterium | reverse complement strand
GCGGCCCGCTGCTCGGCGATCTTCTTGCTCGGGCCCTCCCCCTCCCCGGCCTTCTCCCCGTGGACCCAGCACTCGACGGTGAAGACCTTGCTGTGATCGGGCCCCGACTCGGCAGTGAGGCGGTACTCGGGGAGCGGCCAGCCCCGCCCTTGGGCGACCTCCTGAAGGCGGGTCTTGGCGTCGCGGTCGATGGCGGTCGGCGGACGCTCTCCGGAAGCGCCAAGGAGCATGGGGAGGATCACCGTCCGCGCCGCCTCGATCCCGCCGTCTAAGTAGGCGGCGCCGAAGACCGCCTCCATGGAGTTGGCGAGGAGCGAGGTCTTGGCGCGCCCGCCCGAGCGCTCCTCCCCCACTCCCAGGCGCAGCACCTCGCCCAGGTTCATCTGCTCGGCATAGGGGGCGAGCACGTCCTTGCTCACCAGGTGGTTCTTGCGCTTGGTCAAATTTCCCTCCGCCAGCTCGGGGAGGTTTTTGTACAGCCACTCGGTGGTGACGAGCCCGAGCACCGCGTCGCCCAGGAACTCCAGGCGCTCGTAGTTGGCCTCGAAGCCCTGCTCGTTGGCATAGGAGCGATGGGTGAGGGCGAGATCCAGGAAGGCCACCTGCCTGAAGCGGTAGCCGATCCGTTTCTCGAAGGGGGTGGCGGTCCGGCGTCCGAGGATCATGGAGGAGATGCTACCTCCTCCCGAATCTCCGTTCGAGGTCTACGTCGGTCATCTGGAGGACGATCGGCCTCCCGTGGGGGCAGGCGTAGGGCTGCTCGGCGGCGAAGAGCTCGGCCACCAGGGCTTCCATTTCGAGCGGCGCCAAGGGGTGGTGCATCTTGACCGCCGCCTTGCAGGCGAGGCTCGCGGCCAGGGCGTCGAGGATGGGACCACGGAGGTCGCCGGAGTCGCCCTCCGCCGCTTCCGAAGCCAGCCGGGAGAGGAGCGCCTCGGCCTCCGCGAGGCCGAGCACGGCGGGCACCGCGGTCAGGGCCAGGGTGTTGCCGGAGAGGGCGGCGAGGCCGAAGCCGCACTCCGCCAGCCGGGGCTCGAGCTCCAGGAGGCGCAGGCGCTCGGACGGACCGAGGTCGAGGAGAGGCGGGGTGAGCAGGGTCTGGACGGCGGTCCGCTCGGCGTGGAGGGCCCGCCGCAGGCGCTCGTAGAGGATGCGCTCGTGCGCCACGTGCTGGTCGATGAGGTAGAGCCCGTCCGGCCCTTCGAGGAGAATCAGGGTCCCCTTGTACTGGCCGAGCAGGCGGAAGGGGCGGGCGCCCTCCCTGCGTCCGGAGAGCGGCACCGGGGAGCGGGAGAGCGGCGTGTAGCTGGCGGCGGCGAGCCGCCCGGGAGCTCCGGGAAGTGGGGAAAGCGGCGGCGGAGCCGGGAACGGGACGGGCGGCGCGCCGGCCGGGGGACCTTCACGGATCTCGGAGGGACCGACACCCCAGGTGATGGTCCCCGGGATACCTGGGGTCCCCCGCTCGCCCAGCCCCTGCCAGGCGAAGGGGACGGACGGCTCCTGGCGGCTCGGCGAACGCAAGGGTGCCGGCTCCTCGCCGCGGGCCCGCTCTAGGCCGCGGCGGAGAGTGCGCGAGAGGCGGTCGAGGAGACCCGGATCACGGAAGCGGACCTCCGCCTTCTGGGGGTGGACGTTGACGTCGACCTCCTCCGGCGGCAGGTCGAGGAAGAGGAAGAGGGCCGGGAAGTCCTCGCTCCGCCACTCCTCGCGCACGGCCCGGTAGAAGGTGCCGAGCACCATCCGGTCGCGCAGGAGCCGGCGGTTGACGAAGACGAACTGGCGGTGCCCGCGCGCCGTCTGGGGGTTGCCGATGAAGCCCCCGATGGATTCGCCTGTCGAGTCGCCGCTCGGTTCACCGGCCGGTCTTTCTTCCATGGGGATCTCGGCCAAGGCGGAGGCGAAGGCGGCGCCGAAGATCTGGGCGATGCGCTCGCGCGCCCCACTCTCTTGGCCTGGCGTCGCCAGGGCGTCTAAGAGGGTACGTCCCTCGTGGGCGACGGTGAAGCGCACGTCGGCGCGGGCGAGGGCGTAGCCCTGGACCACCTCCAGGGCGCGGCGCAGCTCGGTCTCCCGGGCCTTCAAGAACTTGCGGCGGGCGGGGACGTTGAAGAAGAGCGACCGCACCTCGATCGTGGTGCCGCGGGGCCGCGCGAACGGCTCGGCGACCCGGATCCGGCCCCCCTCGATCGACACCCGCTGGCCGTCGCCCGGCTGCTCGGCGGTGGTGAGCTCGACCCGGGCCACGGCCGCGATCGAGCACAGGGCTTCGCCGCGGAAGCCGAGGGTGGCGACCCGCTCCAGGTCCTCGAAGCTCCCGATCTTGGAGGTCGCGTGCTGGTCGAAGGCGAGGAGGGCATCCTCCCTCCCCATCCCCGAGCCGTCGTCGGAGACCGCGATCCGCGTCTTGCCTCCCCCTTCGAGCTCGACCCGCACCTCCGTGGCCCCGGCGTCGAGCGAGTTCTCGACCAGCTCCTTGACCACCGACGCCGGCCGCTCCACCACCTCGCCGGCGGCGATCTGGGAGACCAGGTGATCGGGGAGGAGATGGATGCGCGGCACAGGGGGATTCTACAGGCAGAAGAAATCGCGCCGCGGAGGAATGATGGGATCGCGCCGGTGGCGTGAGGCTACAGCGGCAGGATCTCGTACGCCGGTTCGCGCAGCTCGCTCCCCCGCCGGGCCACGATCAGGGTGTTGCCCCAGCCGTGGCGCCAGAGCGGAAATCTGCGCAGGAGAGAACGGAGAGTACCGCGCGCCCCCGGGGGATCAGGGCGGTGCGGCAGGGTGCGGTGCTCCAGGATCTCCAACCCGGCAGCCTTGAGGAAGCGGACCATGAGATGGGACTGGGCGACGTGGACGGCGTCGGCGTCGGGGACATAGCCCTCGGAGAGGACCCGGGGATTTAGGACGCGATCGAAGCGATGGCGGCCGTCGAGAGTCGAGCGGAGCTGGCGCAGAAGGCGGCGGGCAGATACCTCCAGGCGCCGGCCGGGTGGCAGGCTGGGGGGCATCTCGTAGGGCAGGTCCCAGGCCGAGCCGACGAGGAGGAGGTATCCGCCCGGGCGGACGATGCGCGCCGCTTCGAGGAGAGTCCGGCCCGGCTCGTGGAAGTGCTCCAGGGCGTAAGTCGAGAGCACCGCGTCGACGCTCCCCGTAGCGACCGGCAGGAGCTCGCCGTCCCCGCGGAGCCGCATCCCGGGCCTGCCCTGCTCGGCCGCCATGACGAGGGCCGCCGTCGAGACGTCGAAGCCGATGTAGTGGCAGCCGGCCGGAATCCAGAGCGCGTTCTCGCACGAGCCGCAGCCGAGGTCGAAGACCTTCTGGCCCGCCTGCAGATAACCCAGCAGGACCTGCCGCTCCGGCGAGGCCTCCGGGTTGGCCGCCGCCGCCTGGGCGTAGTAGTCGCGGCTATTATCCCAAAAGTCGGCGAGCCGGCCCTTGGCCGAGGCTCCAGCAGGTGTCGAGGGAGGAGGGGGCGCGGGCACCGGCGTCCTATATCACGCCGTGCCCGCGCCCGGTAGCACGGGCGATCTTACCGGAGCGCCTTGTCCCCGCCGCCGATCTTCTCGGCCGTGTGGTCCTTCCGGCGCTCTTTGCCCGAAGCGCCTTCGACCGGCTGCGAGGCCGGCATCGGCTCCTCGCCGCCGCGGTGGGCGGTGGAGGTCTTCTGATGATCGGAACCCAAACCGGTCTTGCCGCTCTGCTGGGTGTTGGCCATGAAATCTCCTTGCTGTCGGCATCCCGACGAGGCACCTGCCCCGTCCGACGGAGGAGATCAGCAAAGGGCGTGCCCCCCTAGCTCTCTTCCTTCCCCCCCGCCCCGAACCCGAGCTTGGCCCGCGCCGCGGCCAGCCTGGCGATGGGGACTCGGTAGGGGGAGCAGGAGACGTAATCCAATCCCACCTTTTCGAAGAAGCCGATCGAGGCCGGGTCGCCGCCGTGCTCGCCGCAGACCCCGAGGTGGAGGTGCTCTTTCGTCTGCCGGCCCTTCTCGCACGCCATGCGCACGAGCTGCCCCACCCCCTGCTCGTCGATACGGGCGAAGGGGTCGTAGGGGAGGATCTTCTGCTCCAGGTACTCGGGCAGGAACTTGTTGGCGTCGTCCCGCGAGTAGCCGTAGGTCATCTGGGTCAAGTCGTTGGTGCCGAAGGAGAAGAAGTCGGCATGCTTGGCGATCAAGTCGGCGATCAAGGCGGCGCGTGGGATCTCGATCATGGTGCCGATCAGGATTTCGTGCTGCAAGCCCTGCTCCGCGAGCACCCGCGCGACGACCGCCGCCGTCCGCTCCCGGAGCTTCACCATCTCCTCCTCGGTGCCCACGAGCGGCACCATGATCTCCGGCTGGGCGCTCCCCCCCGCCTTCAAGCGGGCGCAAGCGGCGCGGACGATGGCCTCGACCTGCATGTCGTAGATCTCGGGGAAGGTGAGCCCCAGGCGGCAGCCTCGGTGGCCGAGCATGGGGTTGGACTCGGCGAGCGCCGCCGCCCGCGACTCGACCTCCGCCGCCGGCACCCCCATCTGCTCGGCGAGCTGCGACAGCGCCTTCTCGCCGTGCGGCAGGAACTCGTGGAGGGGCGGATCGAGGAGCCGGATGGTGATCGGCACCCCGGGGAGGGCCTCGAAGATCCCCTCGAAGTCCTTCTGCTGGACCGGCAGGAGCTGGCGGAGAGGCTCCGCCCGCTCCTCCGGGGTGCGGGCGAGGATCATCCGCCGCACCCAGGCGATCCGTGCCTCGTCGAAGAACATGTGCTCGGTGCGGCAGAGTCCGATCCCCTGGGCGCCGAAGGCTTCGGCGACCGCGGCGTCGCGCGGGGTGTCGGCGTTGGCCCGGATCTTCAAGCGCCGCTCCCGGTCGGCCCATTCGAGGATCTTGACGAAGGAATCGACGGCCTTCGACGAGACCCCCTGCTTGTCGATCAGCACCAGGATGACCTCGGACGGGTTCGGCGCCAGGGCCCCGGCGATCACCTCGCCGGTCGAGCCGTCGATCGACATCTCGTCACCCTCCCGGAGCACGTGCCCCGCCGCCCGCACCTCCCCCGCCGCCTCGTCGACCGTCAGCTCGCCGGCGCCCACGACGCAGGGCTTGCCCATGCCGCGGGCGACGACCGCCGCGTGCGAGGTCATACCCCCGCGGGAGGTGAGGATGCCGGCCGAGGCGTGCATGCCGACGATGTCCTCGGGCGAGGTCTCGGCCCGGACGAGGAGCACCGGGCCGTGCGCCGCCATCTCCGCCGCGCGCTCGGCGGTCAGGGCGATCTTCCCCGCCGCCGCGCCGGGGCCGGCCGGCAGGCCGCGGGCGAGGAGGCGCTTCTCGGCGATCGCCTTCGTCTTCTGGGCGAGGTCGAAGACCGGCGCCAGGAGCTGCTCCAGATGCGAGGGCTCGACCCGCTTCAGGGCCTCCCTCTCGTCGATCAGCCCCTCCTCCACCATGTCGACCGCGATCCGCAGGGCGGCCGGGCCGGTACGCTTGCCGGTCCGGGTCTGCAGCATGTAAAGCTTCCCGTGCTGGATGGTGAACTCGACGTCCTGCATGTCGTGGAAGTGCTGCTCCAGGCGCCGGCAGACCGACTGCAGGCCGTCGTGGGCCTCGGGGAAGTCGGCGCCCAGGCCGCTCTTGCCGTCCGCCGAGAGGATCGGCTTCGGGGTGCGGATGCCGGCCACCACGTCCTCGCCCTGGGCGTTGGTCAGGTATTCGCCGAAGACCCCGCGCTCGCCGGTCGCCGGGTTGCGGGTGAAGGCGACCCCGGTCGCGCAGTCGTTGCCGTTGTTGCCGAAGACCATGGCCTGGACGTTCACCGCCGTCCCCAGATGGTCGGGGATGTGGTTCAAGCGCCGGTACTCGCGGGCCCGGCGGTTGTTCCAGCTCTCGAAGACCGCGCCGATGGCGCCCCAGAGCTGGGCTTTCGGGTCCTGCGGGAAGGGCGTGCCGTGGTCGGCGATCAGCCCCGCGTACTTGCAGGCGATCACCCCGAGGGCCTCCTTCGACAGCTCGGCGTCCGTCGCCACCCCCTCCTTCTCGCGGGCTTCGGTCAGCACCTGCTCGAAGTCGTGATGGGGGACGGAGAGGACGACGTCGCCGTACATCGACAGCAGCCGGCGGTAGGCGTCCATGACGAAGCGCGGGTCCTGCCCCTTGGCGATCCAGGCCTTGACGATCTCGTCGTTCAGCCCCAAGTTCAAGATCGTGTCCATCATCCCCGGCATGGACATGGGGGCGCCGGAGCGGACCGAGACGAGGAGCGGGTTCTCCGGATCGCCGAAGCGCTGGCCGAGGCGCTCCTCGACCCGCTTCAGGTGCTCCTCGACCTCTTTCTCGAGAGTCTCCGGGTACTTGCTCTCGTGCGCCTGGTAGTAGGTGCAGACCTCGGTCGTGATGGTGAACCCCGGCGGCACCGGGATGCCCAGGAGGCTCATCTCCGCCAGACCGTAGCCCTTGCCGCCCAGGAGCTCTTTACCCTTGCCAGCGCCCTCGGCCGTGTCACCGCCGAAAGCGTAGATGTGCTTGTCCGCCGCCTTGTCTGCCATTACCGCCGTCCCTCCGAAACGTTCTCTGTTAAATCGTTGCTGTCTGTTCTGTTCGATGTTCGGCCCGGTGCCCGGCGCGGTCGACGACCATCTCGGTCAGCCGCGCCGTGCGCGAGACCGTGCGGCCGATCGCCTGGAGGAGGGCGATGCGGTTCGTCCGCACCGCAGGGTCCTTGTCCATGACCAGCACCTCGACGAAGAAGCGGTCGAGGACCGGCGCCAGATCGGCGATCCGCGCCAGGCACCGCTCGTAGTCGCGGGCGGCCGCCGCGGCCTCGATCTCGTCCTTCATCCCGGCGAACGCGGCGGCCAGGTCCTTCTCCGCCGGCTCGACCAGGAGCGCCGGGTCGAGCGGGCTCTCGGGCGCCTCCTTGACGATGTTGGCGATCCGCTTGGCCGCGAGCACGACCGCGAGGAAGTCCGCCCCCGTCCGCGCCCGGTGGAGGGCGTCGACCCGGGCTTTCAGGTCCGGCAGGTTGGCGGCGCCCGTCGCCAGCCCCGCCTCGATCTCGTCGTAGGCGTAGCCGGCGAGCCCGAGGACGTAGCGCACCCGGTCGGCGAGGAAGGGCCGGAGGTCCGCCAGCACCTGCTCCGGGGTTCGGGAGAGGCGGTTGCCGTAGAGCTTCACCGCCTCCATCGCCGCCTTCTCGAGGTCGAGCGGCAGCTCTCCTTCGAGCAGGATGCGCACCACCCCCTGGGCGGCGCGGCGCAGGCCGAAGGGGTCTCGGCTGCCGGTCGGCACCAGCCCCAGGCCGAAGATCCCGGCCAGGGTGTCGATGCGGTCGGCGAGGCTCACCACCTGGCCCGTCCGGCCGCGGGGGATCGCGTCTTCGGTCGAGGCCGGCAGATATTGGTCGTAGACCGCCTGCCAGATCTCCTCCGGCTGCCCATCGATCCGGGCGTAGATGCCGCCCATGATCCCCTGGAGCGAGGTGAACTCCTTGACCATCTCGGTCGCCAGGTCGGCTTTCAAGAGCCGGGCCGCGATCTTCGCCCCCGGCGCCTCGGCCTTCCAGCCGAGCTGGGCGCAGATCGCCATCGCGAGAGTCGCCAGGCGTTCGGACTTGTCGGCATAGCTCCCCAGCTTGTCGTGGAAGGTGAGGCTGCCGAGCTGCTCGGCGCGGCGGGCGAGGCCCACCTTCCGGTCCTCGCCGTAAAAGAAGCGGGCGTCGGCGAGCCGGGCCGAGACCACCCATTCGTTCCCCGAGCGCACCCGCCCCGCCGGATCGTCCGGCCGATCCATGACGGTGAGGAAACGCGGCAGGAGCCGGTGGTCTCCGCCAGCGCCGCTGGAGCGCTCGACGGTGAGCGCGCTCTGGTGGTCGCGGAGGCTGGTGGACAGCACCTCGGCCGGGAGGTCCAGGAACTCCTCCTCGAAGCCGCCCTCCATCACCCCGGGGATCTCGCAGATGGCGACCAGCTTTTCAAGGAGCGCGGCGTCCTCGACCAGGATCCCCCCGGCCGCCACCGCGCGCTCCTTCATCCCGGCATGGAGCGCTTCCCGGCGCTCGGCCGGCCGGACCTCGATGCCGCGAGCGGCGAGCTCCTGCCGGTAGCTGGCGAGCCCGGTGACCCGGAAGGGCGCGGGCGAGAGGACCGGGTGGCCCTCGGTCAAGTCCCCGGCGGCGACGCCGAAAAGCGCGAAGGGGACGACCGCGCCGTCGAAGAGCGAGACGATGCCGTGGATCGGGCGCACCCAGGGGCCGGCGTCCTTCCCGCCGTGGCCCCAGCGCATGGTCTTCGCCCAGGAGATCTCGGAGAGAAGGCGCGGCACCAGCTCGGCGAGCACATCCGTCGTCGGCCGGCCGGCGGTCTTGACCGTCGCCCCGAGGTACTCCCCCTTCTCCGTCTCCACCTTCCGCAGCTCCTCGGCCGGCACGCCGCACTTCTTGGCGAAGCCGTGGAAGGCGGGGGTCGGCAGCCCCTCCTTCGTATAGGCGGCCCGCACGGGCGGCCCCAGCACCTGCTCCTCGCGGTCGGGCTCCTTCTCCGGCAGGCCGGCGAGCGACAGCATCAGCCGGCGCGGGGTGTAGCCGGTCTCCACCTGGCGCGGCCCCAGACCGCGGGCCATCAGCTCCTCGAAGAGCCGGGTGGCGATCTCCTTCACCCCCGGTTCCAGCATCCGGGCCGGGATCTCCTCGCTCCGTACCTCCAGCAGGTACTCACCCGTTGGCATTGGCCACCTCCGCCCCGACCGTCACCGCCTCGCCGGCCGCCCCCTTGAGCAGCGGGAATCCCAACGCCTCCCGACTCGCCACGTAGGCCTTGGCGCAGGCCACGGCCAGGTCGCGCACCCGCTTCATGAGCCCCACCCGCTCGGTCACCGAAACGGCGCCCCGGGCATCCAAAACGTTGAAGGAGTGCGAGCACTTCAAGGCGCACTCGTAGGCCGGGAGGACGAGACCGGCGTCGAGGCAGCGCCGCGCCTCGCGCTCCATCCCCTCGAAGAGCTGCTGGTAGAAGGAGACGTCCGCGACCTCGAAGTAGTAGCGGGAGGACTCGACCTCGTCCTGGTGCCGGACCTCGCCGTAGCGGACGCCAGAGACCCACTCGATGTCGTAGATGTTCTTGGCCAGGCCGATGAACATGGTGAGCCGCTCCAGGCCGTAGGTGATCTCGGCGCTGATCGGCGAGAGCTCCAGCCCCCCGGCCTGCTGGAAGTAGGTGAACTGGGTGATCTCCATGCCGTCGAGCATGACCTGCCAGCCCACCCCCCAGGCGCCGAGGGTCGGCGCCTCCCAGTTGTCCTCCTCGAAGCGGAGGTCGTGGACTTTCAAGTCGAGGCCGATCGCCTCCAGGCTCTGGACGTAGAGGCGCTGGATGTCGGCCGGAGCGGGTTTCAGGACGACCTGGAACTGGTGGTGCTTGCCGAGCCGGAAGGGGTTGTCGCCATAGCGGCCGTCGGCCGGCCGGCGCGAGGGCTGGACGTAGGCCACCCGCCAGGGCTCCGGCCCGAGGACGCGGAGGAAGGTGTCCGGGTGCATGGTGCCGGCGCCGACCTCCAGGTCGTAGGGCTGCTGGAGGACGCACCCCTGCCCGGCCCAGAACGTGGACAGCCGCAAGATCAGGTCCTGAAAAGTCTGCATCGCTCCCCTTCTCGCCGGCATCCCGGCCTCACGTGCCCATCCGGGTCTTGTGGATGACCTCGTAGCTCCGCAGCTCGCGCTGGAGGAATTGGCGCCGCACCCGGCAGCAGAGCTCCTCGGCCTGCCGCAGGACCTGGGGCCCGGGCGCGGCCAGGGCCACCTTGGGCAGGCTCTCGCGGCCGATGCGGCAGAGGAAGTTGAGCGCCTCCGGCCCCACGATGAGGCGGCCCGAGCCGCCCCGTCCCTCCTGTCCGCTCCCGCCGCTCCCGCACTCGAAGCACAGTAGTGTATCTCCGCCCGCCGGCAGGATCGCCCCCCCCACGAAGGTCTGGCCGCAGTTCGGGCAGGCCTGGGGGGAAGGGAAGATGCCCGAGAGCCGGAGGACCCAGGCCTCAAAATATCGCGCCCCGAGGTCGCGGTCCACCCCTTCGATCAGGGCTTCGATCGTCGAGTCGAGGAGCCTATAGAGAAGGTCGGAGGCTTCGTTCTCCTGGGCGAACTCGAGGATGTGGTCGACCATGTAGCTGCCGGTGAGGATGCCGTCCAGGTCCTCCTGCAGGCGGTGGGCCGGCCGCACCAGCTCGACCGAGGAGATCCGCCCGAGGTCCCGGCCCTCCTTCTCGAACCAGGTGACCTCCACCTTGGCGAGCGGCTGGAGCTGGCCCTGAAACCGGCTATGCTTGGTCTTCGCACCCTGGGCGACCCCCTTCTTCTTCCCCTCCTCGCGGGTGAGGAAGGTGACGATCCGGTCCCGGTCGTGAAGGTCGAAGACGTCGAGGATCAGGGCTTCTGCGGTGAACAGGCGCATGCGGGGCCGGGGGGCTGCCTACCCCGGGAGGGTGATGCTAGCACGGAGCGGGGCCAGCGGCGGCGCCGGAGCAGGCCGACCCGTCCGGGAGCCGCCGGCCGCTCTCCGGGAGCGACCGAAAACCCTCCGCGCCTGTCCAAAAGCCGTAGAAAGTCTTGGAAAACCTCTCCGGGTCGACTTCTGATCCCTCCGGGTCGACTTCTGACGTCTCCGGGTCGACTTTTGATCCCT
>JAXDLD010000233.1:0-7393 GCA_034666805.1 Acidobacteriota bacterium | reverse complement strand
GTGCTGAAACGAGCCGGTGGCTGAGCGTATTGCTGAAATTCAGCCACCGGCTGGTCAAGATTCAACCCTTCGCCGCCGTCCCACCCTTCAACACCGCAGTCGCCTTGTCGATCGCCGCCGCCGCGGCCTCGATCGCCTTCCCCACTACCGTCACCTGCTCGGTCGCCTCCCCCCAACTCCGCTGCTCCAGGGCCTCGCGCACGGCGGGGAGGGTCTTGACGCCGTAACCGGTGTAGAAGCCGGGTGCGTAGACCTGGTGGCGGAACCAGGGGCGGCGGGGGAGGCCTTCGCGGGTGAGGAAGGCCCTCTCGACACCCATCAAGGCGGCGTCGAGCTCCTTCTGGGTCGCCTCTGACAGGCCTCTGTCCGTAGCCGCGGCGGCCCGGTCGTAGGCCCGGGCGCTCTTCTCCAGGGCAGCGAGGGCGTTTTCGAGCGGCGCGAAGTTCAGGTGCGGGACCGGCTCCTTGGCGCGCGGTACCACATAGGTCTCGGTCGGGTCGGCCGCTGCTAAGAGCTGCCCTTCGTCGATCTGGCGGTTGGTCTCCTCGGTCTGCTGGCGGAGGGTGTCGGCCAGGGCCTTGACCTCCTTGACGTAGGTCCCGATCGTGTCCGCCAGGTCGGTGAACTCGTAGGGGAGGACGTCGGCGTTGGCGAAACGGAGGACCGCGCGGCCGCCAGTCTCGGCCAGGGCCACTCCGTACTGGAAGGTCGGGTCGATGAACCGCGTGTAGTGGTCGAAGGAGTCGTAGACCGAATGGTAGGAGCCGCCGCCGCCCTCGCCGCCGTAGCCCATGTTGAGCGACGGGATGCCCAGGTGCTGCAGGAAGGGGGTGAAGTCGGAGCCCGAGCCCAAGGCCGGGATCCGCAGGTCGGCGCGGCCCCGCAGGTCCTGCCGCTCTTCGGCGCTGCCGTTGACCAACCGGGCGGCCCGGTTGCGGTCGAGGACGCTCATCCCCCGCTCCGGGTCATTGACGTCCCGTGCCACCTGGTTGATGAAGCGCTCCAGGATGTGCGAGCCGCCGACCCCGAAGAAGCCGCGGCCGTTCGAGTCGGTGTTGATGTAGAGGACCGCCTTCTTCTGAAGCTCGGTCTCATGCGTCTCGGCCCACTCGGTCGAACCCAGGAGGCCCGGCTCCTCGCCGTCCCAGGCGGCGTAGACGATCGTCCGCCGCGGTTTCCAGCCGCTCTTGGCGAGAGTGCCCACCGCCTTGGCCTCCTCCAGGAGGTCGACCAACCCCGAGAGCGGGTCGTCGGCGCCGTTGACCCAGGCGTCGTGATGGTTGCCGCGCACCACCCACTCGTCCGGCCGCTCGCTTCCGGGGAGGGTGGCGATGACGTCCCGCGCCGGCACCAGGTCCCAGTTGAACTCGAGCTTCAGGTGGACCCGGGCCGGGCCGGGGCCCAGGTGATAGGGCAGGGGGAGCGCACCGCGCCAGGCCTCCGGGGCCATCGGCCCGGCGAGGGCGGCAAGCAGCGGCTTGGCGTCCCCGTAGGAGATGGGGAGGACCGGGATCTTGGTCAGGGTCGCCGCGTCCTTCCTGTCCAGGCGCTTGGCGTCCGCGGTGGCGCCGACCCCGGGAGTGAGCGGGTCGCCAGGGTAGAGCGGCATGTCGGCGACCGAGCCGCGCTGCACCCCGTTCTCGTTGCGGTAGGCCCCCTTGGGATAGACGTCGCCCTCGAAGTAGCCGTCGTCCTTGGGATCGGAGTAGATGATGCAGCCGACCGCCCCGTGCTCGGCGGCGACCTTGGGCTTGATGCCGCGCCAGGAGCCGCCGTAGCGCGCGAGGACGATCTTGCCCTTGACGTCGATCCCCCGCTTCTCCAGCTCCTCGTAATCCTTGGGGACGCCGTAGTTGACGTAGACCAGATCGCCCGTGACGTCGCCGTCGACCGAGTAGGCGTTGTAGGTCGGGAGCTGCTCGGCCGACTGGCCGGAGGTCGCATCGCCGGGGACCGCGGGTTCGGCGAGCCTGGCGACGAAGTGAGTCGGCGCCACCAGCTCGACCAAACGGGTCTTCGGAGTGGGGAAGAGGACGCGGAACTCCTCGATCCGGGTGTCGTAGCCCCAGGAGCGGAAAAGCCCGGCCATGAATTCGACGTTCTCCTTGCCGTAGGCCGAGCCCACCGGGTGGGGGCGGGCGGAGAGGCGCTTCAGCCAGGGCGAGAGGTCGCCCTTCGAGAGGGCGGCGGCGAAACGCGCTTCGAGCGCCCGCTCCTCGGCGGCCCGGGCGGCGCCGAAGCCGAGGAGCGGTGGATCCGCGGCCGGGGCGGCGACCAGGGCGGCTGGCGCGGTAGCGGCCAGGGCGGCGGAGAGGAAGACCGGCAGGGTGCGGACGAGGCGCATGGATACCTCCAAGAGCGGAAAGGACGAACGCGGGGACGTTAGCACAAGCCCGGCTCAGGTTCGCCGACTTGATATCCTGCCGCCGACTGCCGCCGAGGCCTACGTGAAATCGAGCCCAACCCATCTCTCCAGCCGGCCTCTGCCCTCGCCGCGGGACCGGCGCGGCCCCATGGCCCTCCTGGACGGCCTCTCGGTCGACACCCTGGAGTGGAGCCTGGGGCTCTTCTGCGCGCTGGTCGGCGCCTTGATGCTGGTCGCGCCGCACCAGTTCGGCGACCCTTCCTACGCCTTCATCGCCCCTTACCTCGCGGGCTGCGGTCTGATCGGCCTCGCCGGCGGGATCGCTCTCCTCTCGGTCCCGGTGACCCGGCCGGGGCCGGCCGTGACCGCGGTGGTGCACGGGGTGGTCGGCCTGGCGCTCCTCGGGCTCGGGATCGGCTTCGCCCGCGCCGGGGCATGGAACGGCTTCCTCTTCTATACCGTCCTCGGCGTCGGGACGGCCCTCGCCGGACCGCCGGCCGCGGACCGCTCCGCCGGCCGGGCCGGCGATCCCGGGCGGGGGGACCTCCTCGCCTTCCTCCTGGGGATTGCCGCCACCCTGGCCGGCGTCACCATCCTCGCCACCGGCACCGCCGTCACCCGCTACTACCCGGCCCACCGCGCCCTCGTCCCCTACTTCGGCGGGCTCTGGATCCTCGCCGGTCCGCTCCTCGTCTGGGCCCAGGTCCGGGCGCTGCCGCCCCGGTGGACGACGGCGTCCGCCCACGTCCTCTGCGGCCTCTCGCTTCTCGGCTTCGGCCTCCTCGTGGCCCTCCCCGGCCGGGCCTGGACCGGGATCGCCCTCTACTGCGGCTGCGGCGTCGTCATCACCCTCCTCCCCTGGCTGCGCCCGCTCCTCGCCGGGGTCGACTCCGCCGCTCTCCGCACCCGGCTCTCTCTGGCCCTCGCCCTCGCCACCTCGGTCACCCTGATCCTCGCCGTGGCCGTGGTCACCGACGAAGAGGAGCGCCTGGCCGCGGACCAGGTCCGCCAGATGCAGCAGGTCGAGGCCGACTCGATCGCCCAGAACGTCGCCGACTACCTGGACTTCAACATCGCCCGCGCCACCGCCGTGGCCGCCCTGGCCGGGCGCGCGCCCATGACCGCCGAGATGCAGGGCCTGTTCTTAGAACGCACCCGCGGCCTCTACCCGGACGTCGCCGGCTTCGCCACGGCGAACCTGGCGGGCGAGCCGCTCGCCCAGATCGGCGACCTGCCGCTCGGCCGGGAGAAGCTGCGCCAGCTGGCCGGCGAGATCCGCCGCCAGACCGAGCCCAGCCTCATCCTCAGCTTCTCGCGCCAGCTCGGCCGGCGTCTCCTGCTGCTCACGGCGGCGGTCCCCGGGCTCGACGGCCGGCCCGCCGGCGTCCTGATCGCGGCCTTCGACAGCTCCTCGCTCGCCCGCCGCATCGACCGGCCGGGCTCCCGGGTCACCCTGGCGGACGGCCACGGACAGCTCATCGCCACCCTCGACAAAGCGGGGCGCAACCGGCCGCCGGAGCTCCCCTGGGGGTGGGACCGGGCGGTGGCCGCGGGGCGGCCCTTCCAGGCCGAGGCGAGGCTCGCCGCCTTCGCCCGCGTGCCGCGGATCAACTGGGCGGTGGCGGTCGAGCGGCCGAAGGCGGCGGCTCTCGCCGGGGTGCGCCGGGGGCGCGACCTGGCGTTCGTGCTGCTCCTCGCCTGCGCCGGGCTCGCCGCCCTGGCGGGGATCGTCACCGCCCGCCGCATCGCCCGCCCCCTGGGCACCCTGGCCGACGCCGTCGACCAGCTCGCGGCCGGCAACCCCGACGCGCCGGTCGCGAGCTCCAGCATCGCCGAGGTCGACCGGCTGTCCGCCGCCTTCCGCGAGCTGCGCGATCGCCTGGCGGCGCGCACCGCCGAGAGCGAGCGGCTGGCGGCGGAGCTCCTGGCCCGGGCCGAGGCCCTGGCGGAGACCGACCGCCGCAAAGACGAGTTCCTCGCCATGCTGGCGCACGAGCTGCGGAACCCTTTGGGCGCCATCGCCAACGCCTCCCACCTCCTCACCCACGTCGAGGCTCCCGACCCGCGGATGGCACGGGCGGTGGCGATCGTCGAGCGCCAGGTGCACCACCTCGTGCGCATGGTGGACGACCTCCTGGACGTCTCGCGCATCACCCGCGGCAAGGTGGAGCTGCGGCGCGAGCCCCTGGACCTGGCCGAGGTGGTGCGCCAGACGGTCGAGGGCAACCGGGCGCTCGTCGAGAGCCGGGGGCTGACCCTCGAGGTGAACCTGCCGCCGGGCTGCCTGCCGCTCGACGCCGACCTGACCCGCCTGGAGCAGGTTCTCGCCAATCTCTTGCGAAACGCCGCCAAGTTCACCGAGCCCGGCGGCCGCATCGCCATCTCCGCTGCGGCCGATGGCGGCGAGGCGGTGGTGCGGGTCGCCGACACCGGGGTGGGCATCCCCCCGGAACTTCTACCGCGCATCTTCGATCTCTTCATCCAGGGCGAGCAGACCCTCGACCGGCGCGGCGCGGGCTTGGGGATCGGCCTCACCATGGTCCGCCGCCTGGTCGAGCTGCACGGCGGCCGGGTCGAGGCGGCGAGCGCCGGACCCGGCCAGGGAGCCGAGCTCACCCTCTGGTTGCCGCTCGCCTAACGGAAGCTCACCCGGGCGCCGATCCGGAAGATGCGCGGGGCGGTGACCTCGGTCACGTAGTCGGAGGCAGGGGCGAGCGGGTCCCCCGGTTTCGCCCCGATGCCGAGATGAATCTGCCGCTGCAGGACGTAGGAACGGTTGAAGAGGTTGAAGACGTCGACCCCCAGGGTGAGCCCGAAGCGGCGGAAGGGGATCTCCTTCTCCAGCCGGGCGTTGACGATGTGGACGTCGGGCAGGCGGGTGTTGCCCTCCTCCACCGTCTCGAAGGAGGAGGGGACGTTTCTGGTGTTATTGGGATCGCGGGCGAAGTAGATCAGGGGATTGCCCTGATGCCCGTTGACGTTGACGGCCAGGTTGAATCCCCAGGGGCGCTCCGGCGCGACCTGGTAGAGACCGCTCAGGCTGTACGACCATTTGCTGTTCAAGTAGACCCCGCCCTTCGCGCCGGCGCCTAAGCTCGACCCGAAGACGACCGGCGCGCCGTCGTAGTTGCCGGACCCGAGATACCGCGTGGGGTCGATGATCGAGTGCTCGGGGACCCGCCAGCGCCAATCCTGAACCGTCAGATGGCCGTTGGCGAGGAACCCATGGTCCAGGCGCTTGTCGAACGACAGGGTGGCTCCCTTGTAGATCTGCTCCCGGTCGCCGTTGGTGAGATAGAAGCCGCCGCGGGAGGAGAGCCCGGGGCGCAGCCCGTACACCGTCTGGGTGTAGGTCTTGCCATCGGGGAGGACGCCTTTGACCTGGAAGGGGATGTAGTCTTGGCGCCGGTGGACGCGGCCCACGCTGCCCAGGTTCTCGGGCGCGAAGGCGTCCCCGTCGAAGACCAGGAGCTGCCGTTCGAGGAGGTCCGAGAGCCGGCGCCAGGTGAGCGTCAAGCCGACGACGAAATCGGGGCGCAGGGAGTGGTCGAAGCCGAGGAGGACCTCGTCGGTCTTCGGCGGCCGCAGGTTGGGATTGAGCGCCTTCGATTGCAGGGGCACTCCCGGGTTTTCGGGGTTGTAGCCGCCGCTGTAGGCATTGGTGGCCCGGGGTCCCAAGATCTCCCCCGGCTGGGCCTGACCGTCGCCGTTCTTGTCGTCGTAATAAACCGAGACATAGGCCGCGGGATAGAAGGGGTCGAGCCAGTTGGCGGTGCCGGAATCGAGCTGGTCGGCGAAGCGCGAGTAGCTCGCGTGGACGAGCGTCTGGCGCTTCTCGCCCAGGGCGTAGGTGAGGCCGAGCCGGGGCGTCAGCGAGCGCCAGTCGAAACCGATCGCGCGGCCGGGGACCGAGATCGTCGGCAGGAGGTCCGGAAAGGCGGGGTTGGCGCGCACGGTATGCGGGTTGTCGCGGCCGGTCTCCAGGGTGTAGCGCAGCCCGACGTTGGCGGTCAGATGGCCGCGCGAGAGCGTATCCTGGGCGTAGGCGCTGTTGGTGTTGACACTGAAATCGGAGAACGCGTCGCGCGACAGGGCGAGGACGTTGTAGGGATATCCGTACGCCAGGTAGTAGTCCTGCTGATAGCCGCTACCCGGCCAGCGGGAGATCGACTTGACGTCCGTATGCCGGTAGCCGGCGCCGAACTTGAGCTCGTGCGCGACGCTGCCGGTATTCCAGAACTTCGCCCCGTCGAGCTTCGCCTGCCGCTGCGGCCGGTCGGTCTTGAACTCGATAAACGTGTTGTGGAAGACGAAGCTCTCGTCGAGGCTCGCATTGACCGCGAGCCCCCCTCGCGGCAGGAAGTCGAAAGCCTCGCTGGTCTTGGCGAGGAGGCCGGTCAAGAAGAGGTCGGGGCTGAAAATGTGCGTGTCCTCGATCTTGTAGACGTTCGTGGGGCCGCTCTGGTTCCAGGTCGTCTCCGGCGGGCGGGTCGGGCCTGCTCCGTTGCCGCTCTGGACCCTCTCGCCACGCAGATAGAAGAGCACCCCGGAGTTGGCCGGGCTCAGCTGGGCGTTCACCTTGGCGTTGCCGGTCCCCACCTTGGAGTCATCCTTGAAATCATAGAGGGTCAGGCGGCGGACCAGGGTGTTGCTCCAGGCGCCCCAGATCCACAGCCGGTCCTTGACGATGGGCCCTCCCAGCTCGAGGCCGTCGTCCTGGTAGCGGTCGATGCGGTTGCCTGCCTTGAACGCGGTCTGCGTGGCGCCCCGGGTCCACGGTCCCGGCTTGCCGAGCTGACCGCGGTCGAAAGCGAGACCCGACTGCCAGGCGCCGCGGTCGACGATGTAGCGGCCGGAGCCGCGCCACTGGTCGGTGCCGCGCTTGGTGACGAGATTCAGGGTCACGCCGCCGGTGGGGAGGCTGGCGTCCGCGCCGCCGGTCGTCACCTGGACCTCGTCGAAGGAGTCGAAGTCGAAGTAGGTGGGTGAGCTGCCGGTCGATCCCGGATCGGTGATGGTGACGCCGTC
>JAXDLD010000232.1:0-8325 GCA_034666805.1 Acidobacteriota bacterium | reverse complement strand
CGGGGCGGACGGGCTGGGGAGGGCGTTTTCGAGCCATGAAGGAGGCACCCGCGGGTTGATTCCAGTTGAAGGAGCGGCTGCATCTTACGGAGTGGCCGACGCGTTGACAAGCCCGCCCCCCACGGCTACGATGCCGCGGACCTGCCGCCCTGCCGGTGCCGCCAACCGTGCCCAAGAAACCGACGCCCAAGACGACGATCTTAGACGCCCAGCAGATGGCGCGGGTCATCCGTCGCATGGCGGGGGAGATCGTCGAGAGGAACCGCGGGGTCACCGATCTCCTCCTGGTCGGCATCCGCACCCGCGGCGTCCCCCTGGCCGAGGCGCTCGCCGCCGAGATCGAGCGCATGGAGGGCCACAAGGTCCCCATCGGCACCTTGGACATCACCCTCTATCGCGACGACCTCTCGACCGTCGCTACCCAGCCCCTCGTCAAGGAGACCTACCTGCCGCGCCGGCTCGACGGCTGTCTGGTCGTCCTCTGCGACGACGTCCTCTACACCGGCCGCACGGTGCGGGCGGCGCTCGACCACCTGGTCGACTACGGCCGGCCGCGGGCGGTCCAGCTCGCGGTGCACATCGACCGCGGCCACCGCGAGCTGCCGATCCAGGCCGACGTGGTGGGGAAGACCGTCCCCACGGCGCAGAACGAGATCGTCGAGGTCTCCTTCCAGGCGGTGGACGGCGAGGAGCAGGTGCGGCTCTTGAAGCGGGGCGAGGTCTGATGCCGCTCTCCGGCAACCCCGAGCCGCGCTGGACGAGAAAGGATCTCCTGGGCGTCGCCGAGCTGTCGGCGGGGGAGATCGAGCTTCTGCTGACGACCGCCAAGTCCTTCGCCGAGGTCGGCGAGCGGCCGATCAAGAAGGTCCCGACCTTGCGCGGGAAGACCGTCGTCAACCTCTTCTTCGAGTCCTCGACCCGCACCCGTTCGAGCTTCGAGATCGCCGAGAAGCGCCTCTCGGCCGACAGCCTGAACTTCTCCGCCTCCGGCTCCGCCCTTTCGAAGGGCGAGAGCCTGATCGACACCGCCATGAACCTCCAGGCCATGGCGCCCGACCTGATCGTCATCCGCCACGCCTACCCGGGCGCGCCGCACATGCTGGCCAAGCGCCTCAAGGCCGGGGTGATCAACGCCGGGGACGGCGCCCACGAGCATCCCACCCAGGCGCTTTTGGACGCCTACACGATCCGCGAGCACAAGGGGAAGCTCGCCGGGTTGAAGGTGGCGATCGTCGGCGACATCGAGCACAGCCGGGTCGTGCGCTCGAACATCCACCTGCTGACCAAGATGGGCGCCAAGGTGACGGTCGCCGGCCCCCGCACCCTGATGCCGGTCGACGTCGAAAAGATGGGGGTGACGGTCGCCTACACCCTGGAGGAGGCGATCCGCGGCGCCGACGTCGTCATGATGCTCCGGGTCCAGCTCGAACGGCAGGGCCGGATGTCCTTCCCCTCCGCCAAGGAGTACTTCAGCCTCTTCGGCCTGACCACCGAGCGCCTCAAAGCGGCCAAGGAGGACGTCATCCTCATGCATCCGGGGCCCATGAACCGCGGCATCGAGATCGCGAGCGAGGTGGCGGACGGTCCCTACTCGGTGATCCTGGAGCAGGTCACCCACGGCGTCTCGGTGCGGATGGCGGTCCTCTACCTTCTCTCCGGCGTCCACGAGGAGGGAGCTTAAGAGATGACCCGGCTCCTGATTCAGGGCGGCCGGCTGATCGATCCCTCCCAGGGGCTCGACGGCGAGCTCGACCTGCTGCTCGAAGACGGCGCGGTCGCCAAGGTGGGCGAGCGTCTCAAGAAACCGAAGGATACCGAGGTGATCGACGCCAGCGGCCTCGTCGTCTGCCCGGGGCTGATCGACATCCACGTCCACCTGCGCGAGCCGGGCCAGGAGTACAAGGAGACGGTCAAGACCGGCACGATGGCGGCGGCGGCCGGCGGTTTCACCGCGGTCGCCTGCATGGCGAACACCGATCCGGTCAACGACAACCGCTCGGTGACCGAGCACATCCTCGCCGAGGCGCGGCGCCACGGTTACGCCCGGGTCTATCCCATCGGGGCGGTGTCGAAGAAGCTCGCGGGCGAGGAGCTGGCGGAGATCGGCGAGATGGTGCGGGCCGGGGCGGTCGCCATGTCGGACGACGGCAAGCCGGTGATGAACGCCGAGCTGATGCGCCGCGCCCTCCTCTACGCCCAGCACTTCAATATTCCGGTCATCCAGCACGCCGAGGACCTGAACCTCACCGGCTCCGGGGTGATGCACGAGGGGGAGTGGTCGACCCGGCTCGGCCGAGGACGTGATGGTGGCGCGCGACCTGATCCTCCAGGAGGACACCCGGGGCCGCTACCACGTGGCCCACCTCTCGACCGCGCGGAGCCTCCGCCTGGTCCGGCAGGGGAAGGAGATGGGGCTCGCCGTGACCTGCGAGGTGGCGCCCCACCACCTGATCCTGACCGACGAGGAGGTCTCGCGCTCCGGCTTCTCGACCCAGACCAAGATGAAGCCGCCGCTCCGTTCGGAAGCGGACCGTCAGGCGCTCCTCGCCGGCTTGGCCGACGGCACGGTCGACTGCATCGCGAGCGACCACGCGCCCCATCACGCGGACGAGAAGGACGTCGAGTTCAACCTCGCCCCCTTCGGCATCCTGGGATTGGAGACCACCCTCTCCCTCTGCCTCGACCGCCTCGTGCGGCCCGGGCTCGTGACCCTTCCGCGTCTGATCGAGCTGCTCTCGACCGGCCCGGCGCGGGTCTTGAACCTCCCGGGCGGGACGCTCAAGGAGGGGAGCCCCGGCGACGTAACTCTCTTCGATCCCGAGAAGAAAGTCACGGTCGACGCCGGGAAGTTCCGCAGCCGCTCCCGGAACACCCCCTTCGGCGGCTGGAAGCTCCGCGGCGCTCCGGTGGCGACGATCCTCGGCGGCCGGCGGGTCGAGCTGCCGGGGCGCTGACCTCCGGAGAGGGGATCGCTCCTCCTTCCTTTCGGCACTGATGAAAGTAGGGACGGCCGAGCTCCGGCAGCCCGCTCTTCAACAAGGAGGAATGCCATGACCCGATGGAAGCCGATCGCCTTCGTCCTCTTCTCCCTGGCCCTGCTCTCCGCCCTCCCCGCCTTCGCCGGTGGGGCCCCGAACCCGCCCGCTGCCGCGCCGTCCGGCTGTCAGGCCGCCCTCGCCGCCGGCGCCGGAGCCAGCCTCTTCGACGACCTCGCTCCACAGAGCGCCGCTCTGGAGACGACCCTGCCCGCCTGGCTGGATCTCGGTCCTCAGGGCGTGGCGGCCACGACGGTCTTCCACGGCTTCTGTCACTGCACCTGCAGCCGTATCCCGGATTGCAACACCAACGCCGATTGCAGCAACAAACGCTGTCTGGGCGGCATCACCTGCTGCTGACCTGCCGGCGACCTGTCGTTGCCAGACGCTCCGTCTCGCCAAATTCCGCGGAGTTGACGAGACGGAGCGCTCGTCGCGGTCTGTAAGCGTTCGTATCCTTCCCCAAGCCTTCGTCTCGCTCACGAAGCCTTCATCTCCGTCGCCAAGCGTTCATCTCGCTCGGTAAGCGTTCGTCTCGTTCCGTAAGCCTTCGTCACGATCCCCAAGGCTTCATCTCCTTCCGTACGGCTTCGTCACGCTCCGTACGGCTCGGTTCTATCCGGACCAGCGGAAGCTGATAAACTTCTCGCACATTGATGGCAGATCCGATCTCGCGCCTCGGGATCCCGTCCGGCCCCTTCGGGTCGCCGCTGCACGGTCTCTTCGTCCTCCTGGGGACGGCGGTGGCAGCGCTCGTCTTCGTCCTCGGCGCCCGGCGCCGGCGGGTGCTCGGGGACGACCTCCTGGCCGTGCTCTTGGGCGCCCTGCTCTGCGGCGCCCTAGGGGCCAAGCTCGCCGTCGTCTGGCGCTACGTGGACACCGACGCCATCCCCTCGCTCCTCGGTTTCGTTCTCCGCGGCGGCCAGAGTGTGCTCGGCGGCCTCGCCGGGGCCTACCTCGGGGCGGTCTTGACCAAGCGCCTCGTCGGCTACCGCGCCGGCACGGGCGACCTGTTCGCCCCCGCCGTGGCCCTGGGAATCGGCATCGGCCGCTTCGGCTGCCTCCTGACCGAGGCGCCGGGGGTCCCCATGGGCGGGCGCTGGGGGGTGGTGGTCGACGCGGCGCGGGCGGCGCGCATCCCCGGCTTTCCGCCGCAGTGGATCGGGGTCCCCCTCCACCCGTCGTTCGTCTATGAGATCCCCTTCCACTTCCTGATGGCCGGCCTCCTCTTCCGCCTGCGCTCCCGGGGCGCCTGCCGGGACGACCTCTTCAAGCTCTACCTCCTGGCCTATGCGCCGTTCCGCTTTCTCCTCGAATTCGTGCGCGGCAACCCGGTCGTCTGGCACGGGCTCACGCGGTCGCAGCTCTTCCTGATTCCGTCGACTCCGCTCCTCGCCTGGACCTTCCTGCGCCGGCGGCGTGCGGCGAGGGTCCCCCCTCTCTTCTCTCCCCTTCCCCTGGAGCCGACCGATGCCTGAGCCCAACGAAGCAGACTTGCTCGCCTACCTGCGCGAGCACGGCGGGCGCTACGACCTCGCGGCCCTCCGGGAGCACCTCGTCAGCCACGGGCAGGAGCCGATGGCGGTCGATGCTGCCGTCCAGTCCTACCTCGCAGAACGCTCAGCCGGGAAGCCCACGGGGATGTCGCCGATGCAGACGATCGGAGTGGTGCTCCTGGCAGCGCTATCTCTGGGGGTCCTCCTCGTGGGCAGCTGCTTCAGCGTTATCTTCCTGATGGGGAACGACGCCAAACTCAACCGGACCGGCCTGTTGCTCGCGGCGGCGACGGTCCTCGCCTTCCTGCTCCTCGTCGTCCTGACCGTCGCCGTGATCCGGCGAGCGCGCAGAGGGGGGCGCGAGAAGAGGGAGAGCGGGGGGAGTGTGGCCTCGTGAGGTGGGTCTAGATCTTTTCTGGAGAGGATCGTTCATGCCTGGAATGCCGCTCCGTGGGGACCGCCTCCTGCGCTACGTCTCCGCCTTCTGCCCGCACTGTCACGCCGAGAACCCCGAGCGGCCGCTCGCTCTGGTGCGCCGGCTCTCCGGCTACCTCGCGGAGGAGGACGGCCAGGTCTGGCTCGTCCGCGGCTGCCCGGAGCATGGGAAGGTCAGGACTTTCTACGACGAGTCGGCGGAGATCCTCTCCTACCTGGAGGAATGGACGGCCCCCACCAAGCGCCACGTGCCGGACGTCGCCGGCAACTTCGATCCCATCCCCGAGGCCTATCTCCGGGGATTGGGGGAGATGCAGACCCAGCACACCTGCATCCTCTTGGAAGACATCGACCTCTCCTGCAATCTCTGCTGCCCGAACTGCTTCGCGTCGAGCTCGCCGGAGCTCTCCGGCGCGGTGCCGGTCGCCGAAATCCTCGCCAATATCGATACCCGGCTTTCGCGCGAGGAGGGGCGGCTCGACGTCCTCATGCTCTCGGGCGGCGAGCCCACGGTACACCCGCGGCTCCTCGACCTCCTGGACGCCGCGCTCGACCGCCCCATCGGCCGCATCCTTCTCAACAGCAACGGCATCGAGATCGCCCAGAACGACCGCCTGCTCGCCTACCTGGAAAAGCACCGCAAGCGGATCGAGGTCTACCTGCAGTTCGACGGCTTCCGCCTCGAGACCCACCGCCACCACCGCGGGGCCGACCTGCGGCGGATCAAGCAGCAGGCGGTCGATCGGCTCTCGGCGGCCGGGGTGTTCACGACCCTCACCATGACCGCGGCCTTGGGGGTGAACGACGACGAGATCGGCGACGTCATCCTCTACGCTCTCGAGACCCCGTTCGTGGGCGGCGTCTCGATCCAGCCCCAGTTCGGGAGCGGCCGCTCGACCCCGATCGATCCCCAGGCGCGGCTCACCCACACCGGTGTCCTCGCCCGGCTCGAAGCCCAGACCGGCGGCCTCGTCCACTGGCGCGACCTGACGGCCCTCCCCTGCAGCCACCCCCACTGCTGCAGCATCGGCTACTTGATGCGGACGGACGCGGGGACCTGGCGCTCGCTCGCCGCCATCCTCGGCCACGAGCGCCTGAAAGCCCACCTGGAGCTGGTGAGCAACCGGATCGTCGACCCCGGCCTCTCGGCCGAGCTGCGCTCGCTCGTCAAGCAGTCGCTCCTCGGCCTCTTCTCGGAGTCCTCCTCGCTCTCCCAGCCGTCGATCGGAGAGCTCTTCGGCACCGTCTGCCAGAGCTGCGATCTGGGGCTCTCGGACCTCGTCCGCCTGGCCGGGAGCACCCTCACCGGCAAGGGGGAAGGCCTGCGGGACCTCCTGGGACGGCGGGTCAAGCGGATCACGGTCAAGCCGTTCATGGACGTCCACACGATGATCGAGGAGCGCCTGGTGCAGTGCTGCGTCCACGTCGGGACGGCGCGCGATACGGCGGATGGCATCGCCGCCGCTCACCAGTGCGTTCCCTTCTGCGCCGCCCAGGCCTGGGTGCCCTTGAGCCGGATGAAGCTCTCCGAGCGCGCCGGCCGGGCGAGCCTGGGGGCAGCGCTTCAGGAGGCGTGAGATGAGTGAGACGCCCGCCCTCATCGCCGCCCGCGAGGCCCGTGCCGCCCAGACGGCGCTCGCGGCGGAGTCGGAGAGGGTCCAGCCGATCCCACCGCCGCCCATCCCCGACCCCCTCCGCTTCTGCGTCTGGACGACGATCGCCCTCCTCGCCTGGCTCGTCTCGCCGGCCCTCCTCGCCGCGGTCTTCGGTTTCACGGGGCTCTCCGCCTACACGCGGGCCTGGCGGGCGGGCTTGCGCAAGAGCGATTGTATCCTCCGCGATCCGCGCCTGGTGATGCTCTATCTCGGCCTGGTCGGGGGAGCGGGGCTGGGATGGACGATCTGGCGCCTGGCCCTCTGGTTGCGCTGAAGCGAACCGGGCCGCGGCGGCGCCTGTTATAATGTCGGCCATGGATGAAAATCGCCCAGGCTTCGGCATCAAGGCCCTCGGTTTCTCGGGGTCGAGCTCCGCCCTGCGCCTGCCGGGCCGTGATCCTTTCCCCCGCGTCGACGATCACCTGGTGCAGCCGGAGGTCACGCGTGACGAGATCATCGGCGGGCGCAAGGTCGTGGCCTCCCCGGCCAAGCAGCCCCATGCCACTCAGCACGGCAGGCTGGACTACGTCCTCCAGGCCCACGTGGCCGCCGGTTACGAGGAAGCCTCGGACCTGCTCACCCGCCACGACGCGGAGTCGGATTTCGCGAGCGACGCCTGTATCTCCAAGGTGGGCGTGGATCCCGCGACGGGCGGGCGCTACCTGGAGGAGATCGCGTTCGAGGTGGTCTCGGAGCAGAACGAGGGGAATGTCACCGAGAAGGCCCTGCGCATGGGCCGCCGGGGGGTGCGGCGGATCTTCGCGGTCTGGGTCAAGGCGCAGCGGGTCGGCGAGTGGTCCCCCGAGTGTCAGGGCTGGCGCCGCCTGGACGCCGACGCGCAGATCGAGGACCCCTGCCTGGTGCGGCCGTTGGCGGTGTCGGCTCTGCTCGACGCCGCGCTGGCCGACAACGCGGTGGCCGAGGCCCTGGCCGCCAAAGGCAATCCGGTGATCCAGAGGCTCAAGGCGGAAGGCAAAGCTGAGGGCAAGGCGGAGGGCAAAGCGGAGGGCAAAGCGGAGGGGATTGCCGAGTCCATCCTCCGGCTCCTGGCCGCGCGGAGGGTCGCGGTGAGCCCGGCCCAACGGCAGGAGATCCTGGGCTGTCGCGACCTGGATCGCTTGAACCGCTGGCTCCTGCGGGCGGCCCAGGTCTCCTCCACCGCCGAGGTCACCTCCGAAGCCTGAGCCTCGCTGCACCGAATACGACAACCCGTCGGGCCGCGGCTGCAGCGCCGCCGCGGCCCGGGGATTCAGACCGGCATTCTGTTGCCGTCCTGCCAGGAACAGTCGTCCGAGATCCGAGTTTGTTACGGCATCCTAAATTCCCGCATCAACGGCGTCGGTGGCCACGGCGGGCGCCGGCGCCTCTTCCATCCGCCAGAACAGCCCGGCCGCGGCCAGGCCGCAGAGGAACACGACACCCCATAGCACCCGGCCGCCCCAGGCCTCGAGGATGCGCATCCCGGTCCAGGGGCCGAGAGCGAAGGCGGCGGCGGCGGACATGGAGTAGGCGCCCATGTAGGCCCCCTGGCGGTCGGCGGGAGCGAAGTGGGAGGCGTAGGCGGAGGCCGTAGGGAAGAGGATCATCTCGCCGAAGGTCCAGATCACCACGGTCGCGAGGACCCCCCCGGCCGAAGAGGCGAGCGCCAGGCTGCCGAAGCCCAGGCCGGAGAGGAGGGCCCCCAGCGCGAGGGAACTCCCCAGG
>JAXDLD010000231.1:0-8853 GCA_034666805.1 Acidobacteriota bacterium | reverse complement strand
ACGCGAGGAGCGCACGGCGCGTTTCCGGGACTCCCGGTCGCCGGGGGATGGCGGGAACGGGTCGCGCTCGGCCAAGAGGGCGGCCAGGAGCGCCGCCTCCCGCGTCCACCCGCGGGCGCGCCCCGCGATCAGCAGCCGGCCGAGCCGCGGGTGGACCGGGAGCCGCGCCAGGGCCTGGCCGAGGGCGGTCACCCCGCTCGCGTCCACCGCCCCGAGTCTCGCGAGGAGGAGCTGGGCGGCGGCCAAGGCGGCGGGGTCGGGCGGCTCGAACCAGCCGAAGCTCGCGAGATCGCTCTCCCCCCAGGCGAGGAGCTGGAGGGCGGGCGCGGCGAGGTCGACCCGGGAGATCTCCGGCGTCTCCCGCTCCGGGAGCGAGGCCTCCTCCCAGGCCGCCCAGAGCCGCAGGCAGACCCCCGGTCCCTGGCGCCCCGCCCGGCCGGCGCGCTGGTCGGCCGACGCCCGGCTGATCCGGCCGAGCTCCAGCCGGTCGAGTCCGGTCGACGGGTCATAGCGCAGCCGCCGCACGAGCCCGGAGTCGACCACCGCCCCCACCCCGTCGATGGTGATCGAGGTCTCGGCCACGTTGGTCGCCAGCACCACCTTGCGCCGGGAACCACGGCGGAGCACCTCGTCCTGCCGCTCGGGCGGCAGATCGCCGTAGAGGGGGAGCACGGCGAGGCCCCGGGCGGCGGCCAGGGAGGCGAGCGCCTCCCGGGCGCGCTCGATCTCCCCTACCCCGGGAAGGAAGACGAGGACGTCGCCCGCGGTCGCCCCGAGCATCCTTTCGACCCCGGCGGCGACGATCGCGGCGAGCGGGCGCTCGTCGGGCCGGCCGCCCGGCCGCTCCAGGTGGAGCAGCTCGACCGGGTACTGGCGGCCGCGGCTCTCGATCACCGGACCGCCGAGGAAGGCGGCCAGGGGCCCGGGGTCGAGGGTGGCGGACATGGCGAGGAGCTTGAGGTCGGGGCGCGCCTCGCGCTGCACCCGGCGGGCCATGGCGAGGGCGAGGTCGGCGGCCAGGCTCCGCTCGTGTACCTCGTCGAAGATCACCGCGCCGACCCCGGTGAGAAACGGGTCGGCCTGGAGCATCTGGACGAGGATCCCCTCGGTGACGACGAGGATGCGGGTCGCCGGTCCGGCCCGGCGCTCGAAGCGCACCTGGTAGCCGACCTCCTCGCCCAGCCGCCAGCCCTCCTCCCCGCCTTCCTCCACCATCCGCCGCGCCGCCGCCCGCGCCGCCACCCGGCGCGGCTCGAGCATCACGATCCGCCCGCCGCCCCCTAGGCGTGAGGCGAGGAGCGCCGGGGGCACCCGGGTGGTCTTGCCGGCGCCCGTCGGCGCCACGAGGACGGCCGCGTTGCCCGTCTCGAAGGCGGCGAGCAGACGCGGGAGCGCCTCGTCGATGGGGAGCGGTTCTCTCAAACGTAGACCCGACCGTTACCGGTTGACGATATCAACCCCGTGAGGCTTAGCTTGCCCAGAGGGAAAAATGTGGGTACAGTGCGGAACATGTCTGTAGAGCCGGGGGACTTCAGTCTCGCCTTGAGCATTCTGCGCATCTCGCGCGGTTGGAGCCAGGACCAGGTCGCCAAGGCCGCCGGGATCACCAACAGCGCGCTTTCCGAGTACGAGCGCGGCAAGAAGATGCCGGAGCTCAAGAGCGTGAAAAAGATCGTGACCGCGCTCGGCTACGAGCTCTCGGCCATCGAGCGGACGGAGGGCTTCCTGCGCGAGCTGCGGGCCGAGAGCCACATGGAGGCGAGGCCGGAGCCGGACGGCGGCTACTCCCTGGTGCCGGTCTCGCCGGGTGCCGGGCCGCGGACGGCCCTCGAGACGGTTCCCGCCGAGGGAGCGGACCTCTTCCTCGTCGCCGCGGCCGGTCCCCTGCGCGCCCGGGCGCGGCGGGTGGCGGCCCAGGTGGGCCAGGCCGCCACCGGCTTCAGCCTGCTGCTCTTCGACATCCTCATCGGCCGCGACCGATAGGGTTAGCGCTTCCCTGCATGGGAGGCGATATTCGGCCCCAGGAGGTCCGGGTGGGCCGGGTCGCGCTCCAGGTGAGGGTAGCGCGGGCCGTCGTGATAGTCGATGCTGAACGTCTTGTAGTAGTCCGAGCTCTCGACCAGAAGCTCGATCGGGCCCTTCCCGGCCTTGGCCTCCCGCAGGGCGGCGTCGACCCACTCCTTCTTCCAGGCGCGGCCATTGACCGCCAGGAGCTTCATGCCGGGGCCGACCCCGGCCTTGTAGGCGGGCGTCCCCGGAATGACGTCACGGATCGCGCCATCCTCCTTGACCTGCAAGCCGAGCGAAAAGCTCCAGTCGGTAGACTTCGAGCGCTCCTCGCGGTCCTTGATCGCCTCGTTCTCGACCTCCGTGTAGACCAGCTTCCAGCCGCTGGCGTTCAAGCCCCCCAGGGGGGCGTGGGGGTCGGTCGAGGTCAGGCGCGCGGTCAGGAAGCCTTTCCAGTCGTAGGGGGCGTCGGCGTTGAGCGTCGCGACGACGTCGTCGAAGGTGTAGGTCTTGACCTCCGGCCCGCCCGTGCCGCCGTGGAAGCGGTGGCAGAAGTCGTCCATCCCGGCCTGGCCGTTGGTCTTCTGGCGGAGGATGGTGTCGGCCTCCAGCCAGATGAGGACCGACTCGTCGTAGTAGTCGGCCCCCCGGCGCCAGGAACCCCACTCGCCGGGCAGGCCGCCCAGGGTCTGGGCGGCGACCGCGGTGTCCGCCAGGGGGCGCCAGCTCCGCCCGGGCTGGTAGTCGAGGCTGGCGGCGATCTGGGCGATCCGCTCGCGGGTGTACTCCGGGGTCCAGAGGCCGCTGCGCGGCGGCAGCACGGTGGCCGCGTACTGGGTGAGCCCCTCGTAGACCCAGAGCAGGCTGCCGTCCATCGGCGTCTGGAGGTCGGGGCTCATGAGGCCGGCCGGCCGGCGGTACTTGCCGTTCCAGGAGTGGGCGTACTCGTGCGACAGGAGCCCCGCGAGACCGCGGCGGAGGTCCTCCTTGAGGAGCGACTTCTCGTCGGTCCGGTCGTCGCTCGACTCGTGGTGCTCGAGGCCGAAGTGGGCGGTGTGGTCGGAGAGGGTGAGCAGCCAGTGGTAGTCGCGGTAGTGGTGGCCGCCGAAGAACGCCTGGGTCTCGGCGACGAGCTTCTGGTAGAGCGGCGCGAAGTCGGCGGGCACTTCGAGCGCCCCCTCCGTGTCGGCCGCCATGTCGATCTGGTGCACCGGCTCCGTGCTGCCCAGGGTGACGGTCCGCATGTGGGCACCCAGGAGGACGGGCGAGTCGACCAGGGCGGTGAGCGAGACCGGCGCGAAGTCGACCGTCTCCCCTCCCTGGTGGGCGATGGGGAGCGCGCTCGCGAGCTTCCAGCCCGCCGGGAGGCGCAGGCTCGCGGTCACCGTCAGGTCGTCGGTCGGGGTCCCCCGCGGATAGAGCATGACGGTGTTCCAGGAGAGGATGGCGAGCTCCGCCGTCGTGCTGCGGCCCGAGGTGTAGACCCCCTCGCCGGCCGGAGAGAGGAAGTCGAGGTCGGCCGTGAGCGACCGGGCCCCGACGGGGACGCTGACGTGGAAGGCGTACATGTCGACCGGGTCGCGCTGCCAGGCGAGCGGCGCGCCATCCACCTGGAGCTTCAGGCCGGCGACCTCGGCCAGGGGGCCGTTCGGCCCGTGCTCGCCGGGGATCCACTTGGCGTAGTAGAGAGTCAGGGGGCCGGGGGCCACCGCCATCACGATGTGGGCGTGGAAGAGCTGGCGCGGCGCCTCGGTCGCGTCGACGGCGATCGAGATGGGGGCCCGGGGAGCCTTCGCCTTCTGCGCCGCCAGGAGCCCGGAGGGGGCCGGGCTCGCGAGCAGCCCGGCGCAGACGAGGACAGGCAGCAGCTTACCGATGAGATCAGGCTTGATCACGGCAGGGGTCTCCAGGACCTAAGCCGGCGGGGATCGACGGCTCGAAAGGGGGAATCCTATCCCAGGAGGATGTGCGCGAGAGATTCCCTACCCGCGGGTGGTCTCCGGTTCCTACCCAGCGGTGCTATCCAGGCCGCCTCGCCGGGTATGGGACGGTCGACGGACCTGCCGTAACCTCTTCTCAGCCTGGAACCCATGCAACGGGAGGAGACCATGATGTCGAAGAAGCGTCAGTCGGTACTGATTGGAACTACCCTCAACCCGGCCGGCGACAAGGTCGTCGCCTCCGGCATCCGTCTGGCCCGCTCGATGGGCGCCAAGGTCCACCTGGTCCATGCCTACGACCTGCCGCGGATCCCGGGCGGGGTCCCCTCCATCCTCGACGTCCCGGTCGGCGAGCGCCTCGACTCCGGGCGGCGGGCCCTGGTGGAGCGGATGGACCTCCAGATCGCGCGCCTGGGCCTCCGGCCCGAGGAGATCGCGAGCACCACCCTCCATCTCGGCGCCGCCCACCGGGTGCTGATCGAAACGGCGCGAAGGAGCGGCGCCGACCTCATCGTCATCGGGGCGGCGGAGAGCGACGAGGCGCGCACGCGGCTCATCGGCTCGACCGCCGACCGGGTGGTGCGCAAGACCGACCGTCCGGTGCTCCTGGTGCGCGACGAGCTCACGGTCCCCCTCACCCGGGTCCTCCTGCCGGTCGGCCTCTCGGCTTTCGCGGCCGAGGCCCTGGAGGAGGGGCTCGAGCTGCTCGGCGGCATGGCGGGAGGACGCGAGACGGAGCTCGAAGCCCTCTTCGTCTCCGCCGAGGTGGACGGCCGCGCCGCCCGCGGTCAGAGCATCCCGGACCCGGCGCGCGCGGTGGCGACCGGCCGGCTCGACAGCTTCCTCGCCGGGCCGCGGAGCACCGCGGGGCGGCGGATCGCTTCCCGGGTCGAATTCGGCTTCATCGATCGCGAGATCCTGACCCGGATCGAGCGCTGGCGGCCGGACCTCGTGGTCCTCCGCAGCCATGAGAGGAGCGGTGTCGAGCCCTTCCTCTTAGGAAGGGTCACCATGGCCTTGCTGCGCCAGGGCGACGCCTGCGTCCTCGTCATCCCGCCGCTCGCGGCCCGCGCCGGCATGGGCGCCGGCAAAGTGGAGACGATGGAGGAGGTCGAGGTCGCGCCTGAGGTACTGGCTCACGTTGATCCGGTGGGCGGCTCCACGATCCGGTGGCGCACGGCGTAGCTCACCGCCTGGGTCCGGTTGTGCAGGTGGAGCTTGTCCAGGATGTTGCGGACATGGAACTTGATCGCGTTCTCGGCAGGGTGCCTTCCGGGGGCCCGAACGGCTGATGGCGGAAGAAGAGAGGTGGAGGGCGGAGGGGCGCCGAGGCGCGCCCTCCGCCCGGTGCGGAAGGTCAGGAGGTCAGGAAGGGTTGCCGGCCGTCTTCTTGCCGTGGGCCACGTCGACGCGGGCGGCCATCTTGTCCGAGCCGCTCATGGTGTAGGAGACCCGCACGTCATCGCCGGGCTTGAGGTCGGCGAGGGTGATGGTCTTGCCGACGCCCTTGAACTTGGTCGAGCTGTCGGTCTTGAAGGTGGACGACTCACCACCGTGCTTGACCGTGAACGTGCCGCCCGCGGAGTCGACCGACTCGACGTCGCCGTGCATGCGGGTGTACTTGTCGTGCGTCTTCGTGTGGTGCTTGGCTTGGGCCGAGACCGCGACGAAGAGGACCAGCAGGAACGTCAAGCTCAGGACCACGTGTTTACGCATAGCCCTACCTCCTCAGATCATCCGAAGGCATCGGCATGATGCCTCCACAGTTTTGCTGACGGAAAAGTGTGCAAACACCGGGCCAACCAGGAGCCGGCCGCATGAGCGAGAATGCCGGCATGACCGTCCGTGCCTACGCCCCCGCCTGCATCGGCAACTTCGCCGCCGGCTTCGACCTCCTGGGGGCGGCCCTCGCTCCGCTCGACGGCTCCCTGTGGGGCGATGTCGTGCAGGCCTCCATGGCAACCTCATCGGCATCGGCGGCGGAGCCCTCGTCCCTCTCCATCTCCGGCCCCTTCGCCGCTCAGATGCCCGCCGATCCCGGGCAGAACCTGGTGCTCCAGAGCTACCGGCTCTTCCGCCAGGCGGTCGAGGCCAAGGGCCTGGCCTGCCCGCCGCTCGCCTTTCATCTCACGAAGAACCTCCCCCGTTGCAGCGGCCTGGGCTCCTCCGCCAGCTCGGTGGCGGCCACCCTGGTCGCCTGCCAGCACCTCCTGGGAGAGCCGCTGTCGCTCCCTGAGCTGTTCGCCGTCGCCGGCCGGGCGGAGGGCTTCGTCTCGGGCGCGGTCCACTTGGACAACGTCGTGCCGATCCTCGTCGGCGGCCTGCAGCTCATGGTCCCCGGCCGGGACGGGGCGCCGGAGGCGCGCTCCCTGCCCTGGCCGGACGACCTGGTCCTCGTGCTGCTCGCCCCCGCCTTCGAGCTCGCCACCGCGAGCAGCCGCCAGGTCCTGCCGCGGAGCTTCACCCTGGCCGAGACCCTGGCCTTCGCCGAGAACCTGGCGGGCTTCGTCCACGCCCTGACGGCCGGCGACCGGGAGCTCCTCGGCCGCTGCCTGCGCGATGTCTTGACCGAGCCCCACCGGGCGGCCCTGGTGCCGGGCTTCCGCGCCGTCCAGGCCGCGGCGCTGGCGAGCGGTGCCCTCGGCTGCGGCCTCTCCGGCTCCGGGCCGGCGATCTTCGCCGTCGCCCATTCGCCCGCGCACGGGGAGGAGGTGGGGGAGGCCATGCGCCAGGCCCTGGAAAGCGCTGGGCTCGCCTCCACGGTCCGCCTCTGTGGCCTCGACCACCGGGGCGCCCGGGTGCTGGCATGAAGCTCGTCAACACGCGAGACCCGCTCTCCACCGCGACTTTTAAGAAGGCGGTTCTCCAGGGGATCGCCCCCGGCGGTGGGCTGTGGATGCCGGAGTCGCTGCCCGCGGTCCCGGCTGCCGATTGGCCGGATCTCCTGACGATGAGCTGGCGCGAGCGCTCGATCTTCCTCCTCGACCGTCTGCTGGCGGGCGAGATCGACCGCGCGGCGCTCGCCCGGGCGGTTGAGGAGGCGCTCGACTTCCCCGTGCCCCTGGTGTCGCTGCCCGGAGAGGCCGACGTCTTCGTCCTCGAGCTCTTCCACGGCCCGACCCTGGCTTTCAAGGACTTCGGCGCCCGCCTCTTCGCCGCCGTTCTCGACCTCCTGCGGGAGCCCGGGCGGCCGGTGACGATCTTGACCGCCACCAGCGGCGACACGGGTGCCGCCGTGGCCCACGCCTTCTGGCAGCGGCCGGGGGTGCGGGTCGTCGTGCTCTATCCCCGGGGCCGCATCTCGGCCCTCCAGGAGCGCCAACTCGCCACCCTGGGCGGGAACGTGACGGCGCTCTCGGTTGCCGGCAGCTTCGACGACTGCCAGACCCTCGTCAAGGCCGCCTTCGCCGATGCCGACCTCGCCGCCCGCCACGGCCTGACCTCGGCCAACTCGATCAACGTGGCCCGCCTCTTCCCCCAGATCCTCTATTACGTCGAGGCCGTGGCCCAGCTCCGGCAACGGGGGATCGACGCCGACCCGGTGATCGCCGTCCCCAGCGGCAACTTCGGCAACCTCTGCGCCGGGTTGATGGCCCGGGCCCTGGGGCTCCCCCTCCGCGCCCTGGTGGCCGCCACCAACGCCAACACCACCGTTCCCGACTATCTCGATAGCGGCGCCTGGCGTCCCCGGCCGTCCCAGGCCACCCTCTCGAACGCCATGGACGTGGGAGCGCCTAACAACTGGGAGCGCATCGAGCACCTCTTCGGGGGTAATCTTGAAGCCCTGCGCCAGGCCCTCCGCTGGGGCTGGCAGAGCGACGAGGAGACGGTCGAGCGGATCCGCGAGCTGCGATCCCGGGGCTATCTCGCCGACCCCCACGCCGCGGTGGCCTACGGCGTCCTCCGGGAGCATCTGGAGCCGGGCGAGACCGGCATCTTCCTCGGCACGGCCCATCCGGCGAAGTTCCTCCCCGTCTACGAGAAGCTGGGGATCGACGTGCCTCTCCCCGAGGCGCTGGAGAGGCTTATAAGCCTGCCGCTCCAGGTCGAGGAGATCCCGAACGGCTTCGCGGCGCTTCGGGCGGTGCTGGAGGTGGGATAGGGGGAGGGCGCCAAGGCGGGCGGTCGATGGAAACGGCGGCGTCCGGGAGAACGCCCCCCACGGGTGGGGGCGCTACGCCCACGGCCTTGGGCGTGCCAAGCTGGCGGCGTTGGCCTCCTGGCAGATCGCCCCCACCCTTCTGGCGGCAGACAGGAGACGCGTGTCGGCCAGGCAGGACAAGATCCGGGCGCGGTATACCTTCTGCCGTGGGCGTAGCGCCCCCACCTGTGGGGGGCGTTCTCCTCCCCGCCCGTCCGCAACCCCTCCAAATGGAACCCCAGCGTTTCCGTCCGCACTTCCGGAGCCTCCGGGCACCTCCGTAGCGTCTCCACGACCTTCTCCAGCGTTTCCACGCCGTCCCGAAGAGTCTCCGGGAGCTTCCCCAGCGTTTCTACGACCGTCCGCAGCATCTATAGGACCGCCCCCAGCGTCTCTACGACCCTCCGTAGTGTTCCCAGGACCGTCCCCAGCGTTCATACGAGCCATTCCAGCGTCTCCAATGGGCTCTGGAGTGTTCCCAATGCCGGTTGGGAATGCTGGAAGTCGAGTTGGGAACACTGGAAATTCCAATTGGAACGCTGGAAACTCCGGCTGGAACGCTAGAAGTCCACCTTGGAACGCTGGGAAGTCCACTGGGAACACAAAAAGTCCAGCTGGAGACGCTGGAGATGCGGCTGGAGACGCTGGGAATCCCATTTGGAACGCAAGAAAGGTCAGTGGGAACACAAGAGGTGCTCGTGGAAACACAAGGGGCGCTCGTGGGAACGCTGGAAGCCCTCTTTGGGACGCTGGGGCTCTTCTTGG
>JAXDLD010000230.1:0-4799 GCA_034666805.1 Acidobacteriota bacterium | reverse complement strand
GGTGTAGGCTTCGATGGGAAGCGGGACGCCGCAAGAGGCAGGATCTACTCCCAGGCCGTGATCCGGCCCTCGGCGGCCAGGGCGTCCATCCTCTCCCGCAGCTCCTGCATGTAGACCTTCCGGTCCTCCGTACAGGGGATCGGCTCGCCCACGAAGACGTCACAGAAGAAGGGGACGGGGAGGGCCGAGCCCTTGGGGAGCGACTTGCCGAGGCCGTGGAGGAAGACCGGGATCACCGGCACCTCGGGGTGGGCGAGGGCCAGGTGCGCGACACCGCTCTTGAATTCGGACAGCCGCTCGGGCTCGCCGCGCGATCCCTCCGGGAAGAGGATCATGATCTCCCCCCGCCCGAGCGCCGCGTGGACGTCGGCCAGCGGGTCTTTTGCCGGCATCCCCGGGGTCCTCCCTCCACGCACGATGGGGATGATGCCGACGATCTCCAATGCGAACCAGGCGAGGACCCGGTTTTTCAAGAAGTAGTCGGCCGCCGCCACCGGCCGCACCTGGGGCAGCAGTCGGGAGGGCAGGAGCGTCATCAGCACCATGGTGTCCAGGTGGCTGTTGTGATTGGCGATCAATATCGCCGGGCCCGCCGCCGGCAGCCGCTCGCGATGGCGGACGTTCAGCCCCAAGCCCACGAGGACGATCGGCCGCACCACCAGCCAGAAGAAGAGGGTGCGCAGGAGCCGGCTCAAAGATCAATCACTTTTCTAGCCCGCGAGCTGAGTCACGATCAAGCCGTGCAGATACCAGACGAAATGAAAGAAGAGCGGCGCCGTGTAAGAAAGGCTGTCGATGCGGTCGAGGATGCCGCCGTGGCCGGGGAGGAGGGTGCCGCTGTCCTTGATCTTCAAGTCGCGCTTGAGGGCCGAGATCACCACGTCTCCCAGGAAGCCGCCGAGGCCGATCAGGAGCCCGGCGAGGATCGACTCTCTGGGGGTGAGCGGAGTGAGCCGGGGGGCCAGAAGCCAGGCGAGGAAGACGGTCGTCGCCACCCCGCCCAGAAGCCCCTCGACGGTCTTCCCCGGGCTCACCTTGGGGATCACCTTGTGGCTCCCCAGCGTCCGCCCCCAGATGTACTGGGCGATGTCATTTCCCTGGGTGAGGAAGACCAGGTAGAGGACGAGCCCCGGCCCGCCGCCGTGCGGGTTGACGGCCTTCGGCAGGACGAGGAGGAAGGCCACGTGGCTGATCGAGAAAACCGTCGCCATCAACCCCCAGTGCAGGGTGCCGGCGGCGCGGAGGAAGCCGCTGGTCTCGCCGATCAGAACCATCTGCGCGGGGAGAAGCAGGAAGACGAAGACCGGGATGAAGACGATGAACATTCCATACCACCGCAGATCGATCCAGAAGTACTGGATGGGGATCGCGAGATAGGCCCAGAAGAGGACGATCCGGTCGGCCCGCCGGGTGGGAATGAGAGAAAGGTACTCCTTGAGAGCCAGGAAGCTCACGAAGGCGAAGAAGGCGAGCGAGACCCGGCGCGAAAGGGTGAGAGCAAGGGCGAAGACCCCCGCCATGATCCACCACGTGCGGACCCGCAGCTTGAGCTCCGTGAAATCCGCCTCAGGCTTCAGGCGTCCCAGGAGCCAGACGACGACGGTAGCCGTAATCAACAGCCCGAAGATCCCGACGAGAGCCCACCCCACGGCAGGGTCGATCCGCGAAGCGACACCCTCGACGAGCGCGGTCATCCGCCCCATCACTTCACCTCCCGCAACGCCTTCCGCCCCCGGTTCCACACCGTCAACACGAGAGCCGCCAGAATCGCCCCCAGGATGAGATCCGTCCACAGCCCCGGCCGGGCGCCCAGCCCGAGGGCGAGGCAGAGGACGCCGAAGACGAAGGCGCGGTCGCTCTTGCCCATGGGCCCGTCGTAGCGCCGGGAGGCGCCGATCTGGACCGCCACGACCCCGGTCATCTCGGTCAAAGCCGCGAGGATCACCGCGACGACGATCCCCCACGGCGCGATCCCCGGGATCAGGGCCAGGGGGAGATAGAGGGCGGCGTCCGACACCACGTCGCCCAACTCGTTCAGGATCCCGCCCAGAGCGCTCTTCATGCCGTGCTCGCGCGCCAGCATGCCGTCGATGGCGTTGAGCGCCATGCGCACGAAGAGGACGGCGGGGACGAGGAGGAGCAGCCCGTGCGCCGCCGGCCGCCAGGCGAGGAGGATGCCGGTCGCGAGCGAGAGGAGCATCGCCGCCACCGTCACCTGGTTGGCCGTCACCCCCACCCGCGCGAGGCCGCGGCAGAGCGGTCGCAGGATGCCCTGGAAGGCCGGTTTCAGGTCGTAGACGCTCGCCATGGCACCTCCGTTCCGGTACTGGCTCCGAAACTTCAGGCCGGTGTGTTTATTTTTTCATGAAGACGAATTCGATCGACTCCGGCGCGCGCTGGTTGTAGCGCCGATCGAACTCGGCCTGGTCCATGACCAGGATAAGGACGCCTTCGATCAAGCCCAGGAGGCCGCCGAGCCCGCAAGTGCAGATGGTCAGCGCGATCTCGATGATGCCGGTGGTTTTCGACCCCAGGTAGAACTGGTGGACACCGAACCCTCCCAGGAGGAGGCCGAAGAGGCCGGCGGTCAACTTATCCTTGCCGCGGCTCGGCTGCGTTGGAGCTTCCATGGTCGTCATCCCTCTGAAGTGGTTTTTCGATGCTCCGATAGTACCCCAATCGCGTACATCGGGAACGGGAGCTGTCTACAGGTAGAATCCCGGGAGAACGGAGAGCTCATGAACCCCAACTGGATCTCGATCGGCGCCTTCGGCGCCGCCCTGGCCGTCATCTGCGGCGCCTTCGGCGCCCATGCCCTCGCCGACCGGCTCGACGCCCACCACCTCGCCCTCTGGGAGACCGCCGCCCGCTACCTCATGTACGGCTCGCTCTTCCTCGCCCTCCTCGGACTCGCCGCGCGTGGTGCCGAGCGTGGCGGGTACGGTACTTCAGGCTGGTGCCTCGCCCTCGGCACCCTGGTCTTCAGCGGCACGGTAGCGAGCCTCGCCTTGGGCGGCCCGCGCTGGCTGGGGGCGGTCACCCCCTTGGGCGGGCTCCTGATGATCGCCGGGCTCGCTCTCTTCGGCTGGGCGGCGATGCGGGTGTAACGCTGAACCGTCCGGGCGTTACGAGCCGCCGCCCATCAGGCCCTGCATCTCGGCATAGGGAATCGCCCCTTCGGTGAATGTCTCGAAGGTCCCCGGGCCTTTGAGCTCCGCCGCGACCTCACGCAGCTTGCCGTAGACCGCGCGCATGGCGCCGGAGCCGAGGCTCAGGCGGGCGACCCCGAGCTCCGCCAACCGCGGCACGGCCGGCACTCCCGGGAGAGCCAGGACGTTGAGCGGCGCCCCGGCCCCGTCGACCACGGCCTGGATGTCTTCGGGGTCGCTCAAGGCGGGGACGAAGACCCCGTCCGCCCCGGCGGCGACGAAGGCCCGCAGGCGTTCCACGGTGTGCGCCCGCCGGCCGCCCGGCTCGCCGATCTGCCCCAGGTAGATGTCGGTCCGGGCGTTGACGAAGAGGGGCACGCCCGTCCCGTCCGCCGCTTCGCGCACGGCGCGGAGGATCTCGCACTGGAGGTTCAGGTCGCGGAGCGGGGTGCTGCCCGAGAAGTCCCGGTCCTCCAGGTTGATCCCCACGGCCCCGGCCGCGATCACCGCCCGCACCGCGGCGGCGATCTCCGCCGCTGTCCGGCCGAAGCCCGCCTCGAAGTCCACGCTCAAGGGGACCCGGAGCACGGCGGTCATGCGCTCGACGGTTTCGACGAGCTTGGCGAGGGGGATCCCTTCGCCGTCCCGATACCCCCAGGCCCAGGCGAGGCCGGCGCTGGTCGTCGCGACGGCCGGAAACTCCGCCGCTTCGAAGACGAGCGCGCTCGGCACGTCCCAGGCATTGGGCAGGACGAGCAGCGCGGGGCCGCGGTGGAGCTCCGCGAAGCGAACGGCACGCTCGGATGGGGTCGGGATCATGCTGGCACCTCTCGACAACCCTTAAAGGGTCGAGGGTGCATTCTAACCGTAAGGCTGGGACTTGACCCCGAGCTCGCCCGCGATCCAGTCGCGTATCTCGCGGCGCAGCCGTTCACCCCCCTCGTCGAGCCCATGCCGGGCGCCCTCGTAGAGGGAGAGCCGCTTGGGCTCGGGGGCGAGGTCGTACGCATACTGCGAACAGGACGGTGGGAGGAGCTCGTCGGCGGTGCCGTGGACGACGAGGGTCGAGCAGGCGCGTTGCACCTGGCCGATGCCCTCGACGCCGTGGGACTGGGTCGACAGGAGGACGACCGTGCGCACCCCGTCCGCGTTGGCGGCGGCCTGGGCGACGACGGCGCCGCCGAAGGAGTGACCGACGAGGGCGGCGATCTCGACCCCGTCGTTGGCGAGGAAGCGCAGGCCGGTCAGGAGGTCCAGGGAGCACTCGACGAGGTCGTTGGGGTAGCGGTAGCGGACCCGCAGGGCGGCGATCCCCATGGCCTGAAAGTCGGTGCAGAGGTCGGGGAAGAGCCGCCCGCGGCCCGGGGTGTCCCAGCCGCCCCCGGCACCGCCCACGAAGACGGTGGCCACGCGCGCCTCCGGTACGCCATAAAGGCGCAGGTCGATGCTCCCGTGGTCGGTTTCAACGGTGACGGGCTCGTATCCTTCCACCAGGGGGCCGCGGCGGGACCCCTGAATCATCAGCTCGAAAGGTGCTACTGCATAGGTCATGCTAGAGCCCTCCTGCAAGGCCTGGGCCGGCCCCGGATCTCGCGCGCGGTACGGGAAATCGGGTAGGGTAAGGGCGCGCGGCTCGCCACGGATAAGGAA
>JAXDLD010000229.1:0-9509 GCA_034666805.1 Acidobacteriota bacterium | reverse complement strand
GACGACAAGCACCTTCACGAGTTTCAGTTCCCGACGGGAGACGCGGTGATCCGAATCGGCTTGTCTGGCCTGGATCCGTTTGAAGACGACGACAAGACCATGGCGAGTTGGGAAACGCCTCTCAAGGACTGGTTCCCTGGGGCGCAGGGGCAGTGTGTGTATGTGTATGACTTCGGGGATGACTGGATCCACCGCGTGACGCTGGAATCGCGCCGTCCCGCGGAACCGCGAGGCCGCTATCCGCGCTGCACGGGCGGGGAGCGCAGGGGGCCACCGGAGGACGTGGGTGGGCCCCACGGCTACCTCCAGTTCCTCGAGGCGCTCTCCAATCCTCGCCATGAGGATCACAGGATGTACAAAGAATGGATCGGAGTGCCCTGGGACGCCGAGGACTTCCGTCCTGGGGACGTGGAGTTCTCCAGCCCGTCCCGGCGGCTGCGCTGGGCGGGGCTTGGTTGAGGAGCCGGGCAGGTATGATCGAGGAGATTTTCATGAGCTGCGTGGTCTGCAAAACGTGTGAGCCGAGTCCGGGACTCACAACGGTCTCCCTGCAAAGAGGGGATACCACGGTCATCATCAAGGGAGTCCCAGCCGAAATCTGTCAGACCTGCAGTGAGTACTATCTCGCGGACCTGATTGCCAGGGATGTCCTTGCCCTCGCGGAGCGCGCGGTCCAAAGCGGCGAATAGTTGCGCGCGCCAACTCCACGCTAACTTCCTCGCGACCGATCAGCCCTTGCTCGGTGAGGATATCGCTACTCGAAGATCTGGCTCACCAGAATCTCCAAACCAGGCAGCAGCGGCGTGGTCAGGACGTCCCCCGCAACCGCCGAGAGCTCCTGGGGAGCGAGGAAGCCCGCTCCCGAACGGCGGAAGACCCGCACGACCCGGCGCTTCGAGTCGACGAGCCAGTACTCGAGGACCCCGGCCCGCTCGTACCTGTCGCGCTTCAGGGTCTCGTCTCTCCTGCGGGTCGAGTTCGAGAGGATCTCGATCACCAGGTCCGGCGCGCCCTGGACGTTCGCCGCCGTGACGATTGTGGCGCGTTCGTTCGAGATGAACAGGAGGTCGGGCTGGGCGATGTCGTGCTCCGAGAGGAGGACGTCCACGGGAGCGAAGTTGACGCGCCCCAGCCGGTGCTCGCGTACGAAGGGGGCCAGCCTCAAATACAGGTTCCCGGAAAAATCCTGATGCTCTATCGGCGGCGCAGGCGTCACGTAGTGCTCTCCGTCGAGGATCTCATGGCGCTTGCCATCCTCCGGGAAGAGGAGGTAGTCCTCGTAGGTGAGCTTGCGGTGGACGGTGTCTCGGATGGCCATGGCAGCCCCTCCTCGGTGCTCCTAGGGTATCGTAACACGCGCTCTCCCCTTGAGATCCGGCGGATGTTATCCCAGATCCGCTACGGCGTACCCTCTTTCGGGAAAGCGGGCGTTGCAGGTCGGTCACCTCGTCCACTCCGGCTTAAAGAGGACCGCGGACGCGGGAAGGAGCCTTTCCAGAGCCGGAAAGAGCTTTCAGAGCCTGGGAAAGAGCCTTCGCAGACTGGAAATGCGCCTTCCTGAGTTGGAAAAGAGCTTTCCTGACTCGGAAAAGCTCTTTTCCAGACCGGAAAAGAGGTTTCCCAACTTGGAAGTGAGCTTTTCTGGAACGGAAAGGAGCTTTCCCAACTTTGGAAAGAGCTTTCCCAGGCTGGACAAGAGCTTTCCGGGCCCAGGAAAGCGGGTGAACCCCCTCTTCCCGCGCTTTCGCGGCTACAGAACGCGCCCTTCCAAGGCCTGGAGAGCGTACTCCCGCAGCTCCGGGAGCAGCCTCAGTTGTCCTGCCAGGAACTCCGAGACGATGGTATGGCAGCGGTCGGGGTAGGACATCCTCCAGTGCCCGAGGCCGTGCAGGGCGCTCTCCTGGCAGGCGATGGACGGGAGCGCCAGCGTCGCCTCCATCACCCACAGGCAGGCGCTGTCGATCTCGCGGCGGGCGGGGTTCTCCGGTTGCCCGCGTAGCGGGAAAACGTCCCACCACATGTAGCAGACCGGGTTCAAATCTCCCCCGGAGCCGCGGAGTTGGGGAGCGCACCGCGGCACGAAGCATTTCTTGAAGAGCGTCGCGATGGAGTGGATGCAGTGCAACCGCTCGGCGAGCGGGACCTTGGTATCCACGAGGGCGTAGAGCGGAGACCCGCTCTCGTCGATCAGGTAGGAAAGGCCCTGATTCACCTGGGCACCCGTATAAGGCGCGAGCTGCTCGTCCGCCTCTCTAAAGAGACGCGCCGCATAGGCCACCACCTGCCGGGGCTCCAGTTCTGCCCGCTCGGCGTCGGCGGCCCAGTGCCAGGCAGGATCGGTCACGGGGTGGTCGAAACCGTGCCGGACCCACTCGTCGAACGACATTTCGGTCAGGGCTCGTCCCTTCTCTTGATTCATCACCTAGAGCAACCCGCGGCCCTTGAGGAACTCGAGCATCAGCTCCCAGAGCCGCTCCTTGCGGTCGGTCAGGCGGTGGTCGCCATCGGCGAAGAGGTGGAGCTCGACCTCTTCGTAGGGGCAGCGGACGGCGAAGTCGGCGACCGTCTTCCAGGGAACGGAGGCGTCGCGCTTGCCCTGGAGGAGGAGGGCCGGGGTGCGGTAACGGGCGAGCAGATCCTCCATGGGGTGGGCCCGGAGGTCCGCGATCAGCCCCCAGCCGAGCGGGGCCGAGACGAATTCGTTCTCGAAGTGGATCACCCCGCTCTCCTCCCAGACCCGGGCCCGCTCCGGCCCGGCCCAGGCGAGGAGGCCGCGCTCCATCTCCAGGGCCGGGGCGATGTGGAGGCCGGCCACCACCCGCTCGGGGTGGAGGGCCGAGAACCAGAGGCCGGTGCCGCCGCCCATCGAGGAGCCGAGCAGGCAGACCCGGCCGTGCCCGCGCTCGGCGAGGAACCGCCAGACGAGCTCCAGGTCGGCCAGGTTGCGCGACAGGGTGAGCCCCTCCATGCCGCCGCCGGACTCGCCGTGCCCCTGGAAGTCGAAGGAGCAGAAGCCGAAGCCGGCGGCCAGGGCGGCGCGGCGGAAAAACTCCGCCTTCTCCCCCGTCTGCACCGAGCCGAAGCCGTGGAGATAGAGGAAGCAGAGCGGCTCCCGGGCCGGTCCCCCAGCGCCGGGGGACGCGTCGAAGCGGACGGCGAGGTGCGAAACCTCACGCCCATGTCCGGCGGCGGCATCCAGCACGGCGATCCGTTCCATCCCTCTCCTTCCTCCCGCGCGGAAGCATAGCCGAGGAGCGCCCCCCGGGGTGTGACGGCGGCCCTCAAGGGGACGTATATACTTCTGGAAGCCATGCTCCGACTCCGCTCCCAGGTAAGCCTCGGGCTCCTCGTGTTGTTCCTCGCCGGCCACGGCCCGGTCCGGGCCCAGGCCGCGCCCGCGCGGACGGTCGGCGCCCGGCAGCTTCTGGCGATCGCCAAGGGGGGCCTTACGACCGCCGCCCAGGCGGCCAACGGTCCGCTCGACCCCGCGCAGGCGCGCAATCGCCCGTTCTGGAACGCGGTCGACGCCATGGGGCGCTCGCTCGACGCGGTGGAGACCGCCTTCGTGGCCAAGTCCCCCTCGTTCTTCGACACCCTGGGCGGCGGCAGCCGGGCTCTCGCCGAGCTCAAGGCCGTCTGGTCGCATGCCGGGGTGGACGACCCGGCCGTCCGCTCCGGCCTGGAGACCCTGTCGACCTCCTATCAGCTGCTCCGCGGGAGCTACGGCTGGGAGGCGCTCCGCCGGCAGCAGGGCGGCAGCCTGACGGCCGACGAGCAGCGCCGGTTCCAGGCCCTGCAGCAGACCGAGGCGGCCCTGGCCTCGCGGCTCACGGCTCTCCGCTACCAGGAGGCACAGGCGGGGCAGCGCCAGGCGGCGGCCGACCTCGCCCGCCTCGTCGCCCAGGCCCGGAGGATCGCCCAGGCGGAGAGGACGCTCGACGCCTACCTCGCGGCCCAGGCCTCCGCGCAGGCCCTGGAGGGCGAGTGGGCGGGCGACTCCCGCGCCGCCCAGCCCGCCGCCCGCAAGATCTGGAAGAAGGCCGCTCCCCTGATCGAGGACCTGGCCACGGATTCGAACGTCGGCTTCGTCTTCTCGACCGACCTCTCCAAGGTGGACGGCTGGGCACCCCTGGAGGCCCCGGTCGAGGTCCCCGCCGATGTGGATCTAGGAACGGAGGTCGCCGGGGCCCAGCTCGGGGCCGCTCCGCAGGGTTCTCTTTTTAGGGACGAAGGGAGCGACAGGGAGGACGGCGCGCCCGGTGCGGGCGTAATGGACGACGACGGCGGCGAGGCCGAGGCCAGCTCTCCGGCGGCTCCGGAATCGACGGCGTCCCCCGCGGCGCCCGATGAAAAGGGCGTGCCCAAGGCCCCCGTCCCCGGCGACGAGAAGAAGGACGAGAAGAAGAAAGCCGGCAAGACGGAAGAGAAGAAGGACGGGAAGACCGACGAAGGAAAGCAGGAGGCCGCCCCGGCCCCCACTCCTCCGGCTCCCGCTCCTCCGCCCCCTCGGATCACGGAAGAACCGATTCACTAACGCTCGTGAGGCGCCTCCTGGGCTAAGATCCGCCCTCTCGCTTGGAGGTGCAGTCGATGGGAATCCTGGGCAAGTCGGTCGATGTCACCCGTTGTAACGTCGCGGTCCCCGAGGGGGGGCCGGACTTCGAGGCGGTGTCCTTCCTCGCCATCGAGCCGGGGTCGGAGGTGCGCGAGCGGATGGGGGTCGTCCCCTTCGAGCTCGACTCCCCCTATCAGGTGGGCGCGGGGCGCTGGGCCTTCAGGGTGCGGATCGACCGCCGGCGGCCGGACCCGACCGCGGTCCGCGAACGGGTGCGGGAGCTGGTCAAGACCGAGATGGAGCAGACCGGCGCCCCGTACGTGGGGCCCAAGAAGAGGAAGGAATTGAAAGCCCTGGCCGAGCAGGAGCTCCTGGTCGGCCAGCGGCCGAGCACCCGGCTCGTCGAGTGCGTGATCGACGGGCCCCTCCTCTATATCGGGAGCACGGCCAAGACCCACCTCGGGATCGTCCTCATGCTGCTCCGCCAGGCCGAGGTCGCCGCCGACTGGAAGGCCCCGTGGCTCGACGAGGCGCTCGACGCCGACGAGTCGAGCGACATCGTGGTGCCCAAGGAGCCCGGGCAGTCGGTGCTCGGCTGCCGCTTCTTGAAAACCCTGCTGGAGGACCCCGAGGTGCTGGTCGAGCCGGAGACCGGGAGCGTCCGGCTCGCCACCCGCGAGGCGCGGGTGACCCTCGCCGGGGCGGTCTTGAACGACCTCTATCGCTATGTCGAGGAGGGGGCGGAGATCCTCTCGGCCAAGATCCTCCTGGGGGCGGTGCCGATGCGCTTCGACGCCCTCGCGTACCGCATCGCGGGCCTGAAGCTCGAAGCGGTCAAGGACGAGCACTGGACGATCGAGCTCGACCGCCGGCTGGAGCAGATCGCCGGGATCTGGGAGCTCCTCGACGCCAAGTACGCCGCGGTCAAGGAGCGCCTGGGGCCGCCCGAGGAGCACCGCCTCCGGGCCGCGGAGCGGCCTGAGCCAGAGCCGGCGGAGCGTCCCGAGCCGGAGCCAGCGGAGCGCCCCGAGCCGGAGCCGGTAGCGGCCGAGTAGCGCCCTGACGGTTGGGAGGGCGGGTGGGCCGGGCGTCTTTTAGCGCGAGCTGGCGAGTTGGGCGGCCAGGCGCTGGACCTCCGCCTCGGCCTCGCGGTGGCGGACGAACTGGGCGATGTCGTGCCCGATCGCCGTCATCATCAGAAGGAGCGGCTCGTCGGGAGAGAAAGCGCGATCGGTGAAGAACTCGACGACGCCGAAGAGCTCGCCGCCGACCGAGATCGGGAAGCCGAAGCCGCTGGTGAGCCCGACCTCCAGGGAGACCGCGCGCCGCGGGAAGTTGGCGTCCTGCGACAGGTCCTCGATCACCGCCGGCGTCCGTTCGGCCCACACCCGTCCCGGCAGGCCCTCGCCGCGGCCGAAGGTGAGGCTCGTCGTCGCCGCCTTGAAGCCGTCCAGGTCGGCGCGTCCGGGGCAGGACCAGACGGCGGTCGAGCGCAGCCGCTCCGCCCCGGGCTCGAGCTGCCAGAGTGCCCCCACCCGGCCGCCCAGGGTGTCGCAGAGGGCTTCCAGGATGCCGGGAGCGGCGTCGGCCAGGCTCTCCGCCTCGTTTAAGAGGCGAGTCACGGCGTGCTCGGCCGAGAGCCGCCGTTCGGCCTGGTTACGCGCCCGGACGTCGTGCGCGGCGAGGACGTGAAAGCCGGGGACGAAGCCCGCGCTGGCGCTCCACTCGAGGTCGAGCGGAGTGCCGTCCGCGGCGCCCAGCGGGAGATCGCCGGCGAAGGTGCCGAGCGACTTCAGGCGCTCGAAGGCGCGGGCGACCGACTCGGCCCGCTCGGGCGGCGCGAGCTCGCCCAGGTGCAACCCGAGCAACCGCTCACGCGGGCGGCCGAGGAGGCGGCAGAGGCTGGGATTGGCGTCGACGCAGCGGCCCTCGTCGTCGAGGACCAGGATGCCTTCCGGCAGCGCCTCGAAGAGGGCGCGGTACCGCTCTTCGCCGAGGTCGTCTCCAGTATCAGCCATCCGCAGCTCTAGCCACAGCCTTCTCAATCATTTTGACCGTGTGACGGCAGTGTAACCCGACGGCGGGCTGGAGGGAAAGCCGCGGGCCGGCTTCAGGGGCGGGTGCGCGCCGGCGCCGACTCGCGGATCGCGGCCTCGAGCGCCTGGATGCCGACCGGCTTGGTCAGGTGGCGGTCGAAGCCCGCCTCACGGCTCTGGCGGACGTCCTCTTCCATGCCGTAGCCGGAGAGGGCGATGCCGGACAGACCGTAGCGGCTCTTGAGCTCGCGCATGAGATCGTGGCCGTGGCCGTCCGGGAGCCCCAGGTCGCTCACCAAGAGGTCGATGGCGGAGCCGTTGGCGTTGGCATCGGCGGCCGCGGCGGCCCGCAAGCCCTCGCCGACCCCGGCCGCCGTCGTCACCCGGTGCCCCATGGCGGCGAGCAGCTCCGCCATGGCGAGGGCGGTGTCCAGGTGGTCCTCGACGAGGAGGATGTGGAGCCCGGGCCCGGCCGCCCCGTTCCCCTCCACCGCCGTGCCGGCCGCCGCCTGGCGCGGCGGCCCGTCCGGCAGCTCGACGGTGAAGACCGCCCCCTGGCCGCGGCCCGTGCTCAGCTCGAGCTTGCCGCGCGCGATGCGGGTCAGGTCCAGGAGGTCGTCGATCAACCGTGCCTCAAGCTCGACGTTCCGCTTGATCCTCTCCAGATCCTCGCGGAGGGGTCCGGCGAGCCCGCTCTCCCGCTCCAGCCGGGAGAGCACCGCGAGGACCGGGGTGAGCGGCGTCCGCAGCTCGTGCGAGAGGGCGGCCAAGAAGCGGTCCTTGGCCTGGTTGGCGGCCTCGGCGGCCTCCTTGGCCTCGCGCAGCTCGTCCAGGCCCTCGGCCCGCCGGCGCTCCTGTTCGTGGGCGTGGATATGGGCGAGCGCCGTCGCCACCTGTCCAGCCGCGAGGTCGAGGAAGGTCCGGTAGGATTCGTCGAGCGCCTTCCTGGGGTTCAAGCCCGCGACCAGGAGGGCCGACGGCAACTCGCAGCCGGGGGGGGTTACAGGGAGCACCAGGGCGGCGCCCGGCGGCGCCCCCCAGGCTCCTCCCGGGAGCATACCGAAGGAGCGGCCGAGGTCCTCTACCCGCTCGGCGCGGCCGGTCGCCGCCACCCGGGCGAGAGGCCAGGAGGGCTCCACTCCGAGGTCAGAGAGATCGACGCTCCGGGGGCTCGCGGGGGTCTGCGGCTCGATCCCGGCGAGCCCGACGAGAGTCGCCACCCGCCGTGGCTCGTCGAGCAGATAGAGAAGGGCGAACGGGAGGTCGTAGGGGTTGGTCGCCAGGACCTCGGCGGCGAGCCGGCAGGACTCCTCGACCCGCTCGGTGACGAGGCTCCGGGCGGCGAGGTCGCGGAGGGTCCGCAGGCGGCGCTCGGAGAGGACGCGCGCCGTCGTCTCGGTGCAGACGACGAGGGTGCCGCCCACCCCTCCGGATTCGTCCCGGATCGGGGAGTAGCCGTAGGTGAAGTAGATCTCTTCCAGGTAGCCGTTGCGGTCGAAGGGGACGAGCTGGTCCTCGTGCCAGGTCTCCTGGCCGCGCGACATCACTCCCGCGATCTGCGGGCCGATGATCGGCCAGATCTCCGTCCAGGACTCCTCCCCGCGCTGGCCGAGGGCCCCCGGATGCATGTGCGTCCCGAGGCTGGGCCGGTAACCGTCATTGTAAAATTGCACCAGCTCGGGTCCCCACCAGATGAACATGGGGTGGCGCGAGCTCAGCAGGATGCTGACCGCCGTACGCAGGCTCTGCGGCCAGTCGGCCACCGGCCCGAGCGGCGTCCGCGCCCAATCGAAGGCGCGCATGCGCGCCCCCATCTCGCCGCCTCCGGAGAGGCAGCCGAGAGGGTCCTGACCGGTCGCGCTCGCGGTTCGTTTCGGGCCAGGCAGAATCATCCGCAAAGATTTCTTGCAAAGCGCGATCCACCTTGCGGTTCGGTGGGAAGGGGCTGGCGATTACGCCGTCGCCTGGTCGATGGCGGTGACCAGGGCCTGGAACTTGACCGGCTTGGTCAAGTGCAGGTCGAAGCCGGCGGCGCGGCTCCTCTGGACGTCCTCTTCCATGCCGTAGCCGGAGAGGGCGATGCCTTTCAAGCCGTAGCGCGCCGAGAGCTCGCGCATGAGGTCGAGGCCGTTGCCGTCGGGCAGGCCGAGGTCGCTCACGACGATGTCGATGCCGTTCCCGTTGCCCGTGCTCGCGGCGGCGGCGGCCAACCCCTCGCCGACGCTCCCCGCCACGCTCACCCGGTGGCCGAGGGTGGCCAGGAGCTCGGCGAGCGCCGCGGCGGTGTCGGCGTGGTCCTCGACCAGGAGGATGTGGAGGGTCCGCTCCGCCGAGGGCATGGCGGGCGGCTCCAGGGCGGGCCCGGCGGCCTCGCGCTCCGCGGTCGCGGCCGGCAGGGTGCCGACGGGCAGCCGGACGGTGAACGTCGCCCCGCGGTCCCGGCCGGCGCTCGCGGCCGTCAGCTCGCCGCCGTGCATCTCGACGATCGCCTTGCTGACGGCGAGCCCGAGGCCGAGGCCGCCGAAGCGCCGGGTGATCGTGCGCTCGCCCTGCTCGAAGCCGTCGAAGATGCGCGGCAGCACCTCCGGCTCGATGCCGATCCCGCTGTCGGTGACCCGGATGGCGAGCCGCCGCCCCTCGGGGCCGGCCTCGGCCGACGAGAGCACGGCGATCCTGCCGCCCTCGGGGGTGAACTTGATGGCGTTGTTGAGCAGGTTCCAGAACACCTGGGTGAGGCGGGGGGCGTCGGCCCACAGGCGGTGGTCGCCGGCACCCAATTGAGTGGTCACCGCGAGCCGGCCGGAGGTGACCTCCTCCGTGCAGCAGGTCAAGAGGGCATGGTCGAGGATCTCGGCCAGGTCGACGACCTCGCGGTGCAGCTCGAGCTTGCCGCGGGTGATGCGGGTGAGGTCGAGGAG
>JAXDLD010000228.1:0-4396 GCA_034666805.1 Acidobacteriota bacterium | reverse complement strand
TCCTGCTGCCGCTCCTGCCACTGGTGGTAGCGGAAGGCGCCGACCGCGAAGGCAGCGGCGACGAGGAGCAGGAGGGCGGCCAGGGAGCGTCCATGTCGCCCCCGCCGCTCTGGCCGGCTCCCCGGTCGGGTCTCCGCGGCGGGCGGTCTTCCCGCGGTCTCCTGACCCCGGCCGTCCAGGCTTTCGACCACATCCAAGGCGGTGGCGAAGCGGCGGCCGGGGTCGCGTTCGAGGCAGCGGAGGATCGCCGCTTCCCACCGGGGATCCATCCCGGGGGCATGAATCCGGGGCGACGCCGGGGCCTCGGTCAGGCGCTTGACCGCGGTGCCCAGGGCGGTGTCGGCGACGAAGGGGAGCTTGCCGGTCGCCATCTCGTAGAGGACGACCCCGAAGGCGTAGATGTCGACCGCCGGGGTGATCTCCCCGCCCTCGACCTGCTCCGGGGCGATGTAGGCCGGGGTGCCGAGAACCGCGGCGGACGTCAGGGTGAGGCCCTGGTCGTCGGCCTCGGCGCGGGCGAGGCCGAAGTCGGTGACCACGGCCCGCGGGATGCCGCTCGGCCCCGCCCCGGACGCGGCGACAAGGAGGACGTTGCCGGGCTTCAAGTCGCGGTGGATGACCCCGGCCTGATGGGCGGCGTGAAGCGCGGCGGCGATCTGGCGGGCGATGGGGAGCGCCTCCTGGGGAGCCATGGCACCGGTCCGCCCCAGGCGCTGGGCCAGGGTCTCGCCGTCCAGGAGCTCCATGGTGAGGAAGAGGACCGGCGGGGTTTCCGGAGTGTCCGGCTGGTGGTGGGAGACGTCGAAGATCCGGCAGACGTTGGGATGGGTGACCTTCCGCGCCAGTTGGATCTCGCGCTTGAAGCGCTCGACCGCCGTGGCGTCGCGGGCCACCTCCGGGCGCACGGTCTTCGCCGCCACCCGCTCGCCGAGCACCGCGTCCTCCACCTCGTAGACCTCGCCCATGCCGCCGCGGGCGAGGAAGCGGACCACCCGGTAGCGCCCCGCCAGGATCTGGCCCGGCGCGAAGGAGAGGGCGTCGTTGCCCAGCGCTCGCGGCAGTCCACGCAGGAGGGGCAGGGGCCCTGTCCGCTGGCCGGGGTCGATCGCCGGGGGGCCTGCGAGAGAGGGCGGGATCGGGGTGCCGGTCAGGGTCGGCGGGTGGGCGGAGAGCGGGAGCCCCGGGTCGGCGCCGGGCCGGCGGACGCCGAAGACCGCCTGGCAGGCCGAGCACTGGACCCGGAGCCTGCCCGGGCTCTCTGCGGCGAGGGCGAAGCGCAGCCGTTGCCCGCAGCTCGGGCAGGTGACGTTGAATGCGGTGTCGATGCGCTCTATCTTACCGGAACGCGCTGGCCGCGGCGCAGTTGCCCCCCTCTCCGCTTTTTGAAAGGATGCCCCGGATGAAAGCGATTCGCTGGCGCCGTGCTCTGCCCGCCCTGACCCTCGCCCTGGTGGCCAGCCTCGCGTCGGGAGCGGGAGCGGCGGGGCCGGGCAAGCCGTCCCCGGCCGCGGCGAAGTCGTCGACCCCGCATGCCGACCGCGACCGGGCGATCCCGCCCGCGCCGCCGCGGGCCGAAGGGGAGGGGCCGTGGAACCGGCTCATCCTGCGCGGGGTCACCCTGATCGACGGCACCGGCGCTCCGCCGGTGGGACCGGTCGACATCGTCATCGAGAAGAACCGGATCGCCGACGTCGTCCCGGTCGGCAGCCCCGGGGTGCCGATCGATCCCGCCGACCGACCGCCTCTCGAGGGCGGCCGGGAGATGGACTTGACCGGGATGTACGTCCTCCCCGGCTTCGTCGACATGCACGGCCACATCGGCGGCAAGGAGCAGGGGACGCCGGCCGAGTACGTCTTCAAGCTCTGGCTGGGACACGGCATCACCACCGTCCGCGATCCGGGGAGCCTGAACGGCATCGACTGGACCCTGGGCCAGAAGGCGAAGAGCGCGAGAAACGAGATCACCGCCCCGCGAATCAAAGCCTACGCCGCCTTCGGCCAGGGGCGCGAGCAGCCCTTCACCACCCCCGAGGAGGCGCGGCGCTGGGTGGACGAAATAGCGGCCAAGGGGGCGGACGGGGTCAAGTTCTTCGGCTACCGGCCGGACATCATGAAGGCCGCCATCGAGGAGACCAAGAAGAAGGGGCTGCGGAGCGCCTGCCACCATGCGCAGATGGACGTCGCGCGGGTCAACGTCCTCGACTCCGCCCGCTGGGGCCTGACGAGCATGGAGCACTGGTACGGCCTGCCCGAGGCCCTGTTCACCGACCGCACGATCCAGGACTACCCGCGCGCCTACAACTACGCCAACGAGGCCGACCGCTTCGGCCAGGCTGGCCGGCTCTGGCGGCAGGCGGCGCCGCCCTTCTCCGAGCGCTGGGGGAAGGTGATGGACGAGCTCATCGCCTTGGACTTCACCCTCGATCCGACCTTCAACATCTACGAGGCGAACCGCGACCTGATGCGCGCCCGCCGCGCCGAGTGGCACGACGAGTACACCCTGCCGTCGCTCTGGGATTTCTACTCGCCGAGCCGCAAGTCGCACGGCTCCTACTGGTTCGCCTGGACGACCGAGGACGAGGTGGAGTGGAAGAACAACTACCGCCTCTGGACGGCCTTCGTCAACGAGTACAAGAACCGCGGCGGCCGGGTCACGGTCGGCACCGACAGCGGCTACATCTACCAGCTCTACGGCTTCGCCTACATCCGCGAGCTCGAGCTCCTGCGCGAGGCCGGCTTCCACCCGCTCGAAGTGCTCCGCGCCGCCACCCTGAAGGGGGCCGAGGCTCTGGGGATGGCGAAGGAGATCGGCTCGGTCGAGGCCGGCAAGCTCGCCGACCTCGTGGTGGTCGAGGAAAACCCGGTCGAGAACCTCTCGGTCCTCTACGGCACCGGCGCCATCAAGCTCGACGCCAAGAACCAGGTGGTGCGGGTGGGCGGGGTCAGGTACACGATTAAAGATGGGATCGTCTACGACGCCAGGAAGCTCCTCGCCGACGTGCGGCGGATGGTGAGCGAGGCCAAGCAGAAGACCGGGCGCGAGCTGGTCCAGCCCGGCATGCCGCCAATACCCATCAAGAAGACGTCCCGTTAGCGCCGGTCGAGGGCGATCCAACCGTCCTTGATCACCAGGACCGGGTGACGAAGAACGGAGATGTCGGCGAGCGGGTCGCCGCGGAGGGCGACCAGGTCGGCGACATAGCCGGGGGCGAGGCGGCCGAGCTCCTTGCCCTTGCCGAGGACGGCCGCGGCGGTCGCGGTGGCGGCGCGGAGGGCGTCCTTCGGGGCCATGCCGAAGGCGGCCATCAGCTCGATCTCGCGGGCGTTCTCGCCGTGGGTGAAGACGCCGACGTCGCTGCCGTTGGCGATCGTCACCCCCATCTTCAGAGCGCGGGCGAACATCCGGTGCGAGTCGCGGAGGCGCTCGGGCTCCGGCTCGCCCGGCTTCCAGCCGGCGTAGCGGGCGAGGGCCTCGGAGGCGGCCAGGGTGGGGCAGAGGACCACCCGGTGCTGCTTCATGAGGGCGAGGACCTCGTCCGTTGCGCCGGTGCCATGCTCGATTGTTGCCACCCCGGCGAGCACTGCCCGCCGTATCCCCTCCGCCGTGCTGGCGTGGGCGGCCGCTGGGAGACCGGCGCTCCGCGCCTCGTCGACCGCCGCCGCCATCTCCTCCTGAGTGAAGGTCGCGGTCGAGGGCCCGCCGGGGCGCCGCCGGTAGTCGGCGTAGACTTTGATCCAGTCCGCCCCGGCCGCGATCTGGCCGCGGGCGGCCCGGCGCACGGCATCAGGGCCGTCCACCACCTCGGCCCCTTTGGGGATCTCCCAGCGCGGGTCGAAGCCGGCCGGGCCATAGGCGCCGCTCGCCACCAGGGCCCGGGTGGCCACGAACATCCGCGGCCCGGGGATCATCCGGCGGGCGATGGCGTCGCGGAGGGCGACGTCGGCGAAGCCCGCTCCCTCGGTCCCCAGGTCGCGGATCGTGGTGAAGCCGGCCTCGAGGGTCGCCCGCGCCGCCACGGTGGCGCGGATGGTCCGCAGCTCGAGCGGCTCCTTCAGCACCTGGTCGTCCCACGGGGTCTCGTTGTAGGGGTGGAGGAGGAGATGGCTGTGGAGGTCGATCAGCCCCGGCACGAGAGTGAGGCCGGCTAAGTCGACGCGCACGAGACCGGCCGGCGCGGACGCGGCGAGCGAGCCGGCCGGGCCGACGGCGGCGATCCGGCCGTTCACGACCAGGAGATCGGTCCCGGAGAGCAGGCGCTCCCCGTCGGCGTCGAGCACCCGGGCGCCGGTCAGGAGGAGCGGCGGGTCAGCCGGGGTGGCCGGAGCGGCGCCTATCGCCGCGACCGCCGCGACTGTCGCCAGGCCGGCCAGGAGGAGCGTGGCGAGCCGCCGGCCT